>CAZYQJ010000147.1:767-9674 GCA_964649925.1 uncultured Litorilinea sp. | reverse complement strand
CGGTCCCGTCGCCGCCAAACGCATAACGATAGCCGCCCTTCAGCGGCACTGGAACCCCCGCTGCGTCCTCGCTGCCAGGCTGGACGGGCACATAGTCAAATGCGCTCAACCGTACGCCGATGTCCAGCCTCGGTGCGGCGCGGCGGATCGCAGCGACCACCTCGCGCAAAAAGCGCGTGCGGTTCTCAAAGCTCCCCCCGTAGCGCCCTTCACGGTCGACCGCGCTCAGGAATTCATGGCCCAGGTAGCCGTGGCAGTGTTTGACATCCACAAAGTCAAACCCTGCCGCCTGAGCCACCACAGCAGCGGCAGCAAAGTCCTCGATCAGCCGTTCGATCTCCTCGTCTTGCATGACGGGGAAGGTATCGTCCAGGCCGAATTTTGAATCGAGAAAGGGGTGGTGATAGAGGATTTGAGGGTCCAGCCGCTTTTTGTCCACAGGTCGGCAAAAGCGCCCGGAGTGCGTAAGTTGCAGCCCGATCAACAGGTCATCGGCGCTGCCCGCCTGCTCCACATGCGCCTCGACCAAGATGCGGCGCAGGTCGGTCAGATCGCCTTCAGCGTGAGGGCCCAGGGCAAGTTGGTTGGGGTTGGCCCGGCCATCAGGCCGCACGGCAAAGGCTTCTCCCCCCCAGATCAATTTGGCCCCGCTCCGGCCAAAGCGACTCCACCGCCGCCGCACCAGGTCGGTCGGCCTGCCGTCCGTCGTCCCGTCCCACCCTTCCATGGGGAGAACGGCGAAGCGGTTGCCAATCGTCCGGTCCCGGTAGCGCAGGGGTTGGGCAAGCGGTGACTCCTTCCCCGAAAGCATCTGATCGTCGAGCGGAAAACGAATGCCCAACCCTTCGGCATGGGCACGCACATCGTCGGCAGTACGCAGCGCTGCCACACGCTTGATTCTCATGGCTGCCTCCCGTCGCAAGGGGGCAAAACGGCCCGCCTACAGGCGACGGAGATGGAACCCGCCGTCAACATTAATCACCTCACCAGTCGAAAATGGAAAGTATCCCTCAGCCAACGCCACCACCGCGTTCCCCACATCGCCAGGTTCACCCCAGCGACGGATCGGCGTCAGCCCGTCGTCGATGAGCCGGTCATACCGCTCCTTGACGACGCTGGTCATGTCGGTGGCAATGATGCCAGGGCGTACTTCATAGACATTGATGCCGTATTCCGCCAGGCGATCCGCATACAGCGCGGTCATCATGGCGATACCGGCCTTGCTCAGACAATATTCCCCACGGTTCGGGCTGCTTGTATACGCGCTCATCGAACCGATGTTTACGATCATCGGGCGCGTGACCGTCCCTGCCTGGATCAACTGGATCATCAGGTTGGCAACACGCTGGGTCAGAAAGAACGGCCCCTTCAGGTTGACCGTCATCACCTGGTCATAGCTCGCTTCGGTGGTCTCCAGGATATCCATGCGGCGCACGGGAGCCATGCCCGCGTTGTTGACCAGCAGGTCCAACCGCCCAAATTCGTCCGTCACCGCAGACACCAACTGTTCGCGGTCCGCGCTCTGGCCGATATCAGCCTGCACCACGAGGCTGCGTCCCCCGGCCGCGATCACGTCCTGCGCCGTCGCCTGGGCAGCGTTGGCCTGGCCCCGATAGTTGATCGCCACAGCCCAGCCCTTCTTCGCCAGGGCCAGGGCAATCCCGCGACCAATGCCTCGGCTCGCGCCGGTCACCAACGCCACGCGCTCATTCATACCCCAACACCTTGCACAGGGCTTCCATGAAGAAATGCTCGCCCCACATCACGCTTTCATCCACGCCCAGCCCCTTGCGTTCGTGATACATCCCATGTTTCAGGATGCCTTCCCAGCCAGGCGTCTCGTTTGCCAGAAACTCAGGCCCGGTCAACGTGTCCACAATCCGCAGCGCATAATCCTCATAGAGCCGCGCCCGCGCCGGGTCACCGGTCAACCGTGCCAGGTTGATCAGCCCGCTGGCCGCAATCGCCGCCGCCGAACTCTCATACGGGTGGGCGGGATTCGGTTCGTCCCAGTCATTAGGCGGCACACCATGATCCGGTGTGTTCTCCATGTAGAAATAGGCGCAGTCCTCTGCCGCCTTGAGAAAGCGCGCATCGCCGCTGAACCTGTACGCCGTTCCAAAGCCATACAGCGCCCAGGTCAACCCGCGCGCCCAGGATGAGTCGCCACGCCAGCCCTGGTGGGTGCTTTGGCGCAGAAACTCGCCCGTCTCCAGGTCAAAGATGCCTTCATGCGCGGTGCTGCCGTCACCGCGGACCAGCGTCTTGCGCGTGGTCAGGCAGTGTTGATGGGCGATCCGCAGCAGGTCAGCATCGTTGGTCTGCTGTGCTGCATAGAAGATAATGCCCACGTTCATCATAATGTCGATGAAGAGGCTTTCATCCGCCACAAACGAGCGCAAATATTGCCCCTTCTCCTTGAAGCGCAGCCCCATCGTCTGCCCGGCCTGGATGATCACCTCGTTGAGCCGCTCATCGCCGGTCAGGTCATACCAGCGTTTCCAGGACGACCAAAAGACAAAGCCCAGGTCATGAACATCCCGGTCAGTCTTGCGATGCTCCACCAGGCGCGAATAATGTTCAGCCTTCTCACGCCAGTATGCATCGCCTGTGTGCTTGAACATCATCCAAAGCTGGCCGCCCAGGAACCCTTCACACCAATTGGTCCAGGCTTCGCCGCTGTGTTTCCACTTGCCCTGTACCGTGTACATGGGGAAAAAATCAGGATAGGTCTCAACCAGATGCCGGAGTTGCGTCCCAGCAAAATCCAACGCCATCCGGCACTTGGCGCGGATCGAAGAGCGGTCGGTCATGCAAGTCTCCCACGGAGGTGCGTATGCGAAGCAGGGTGACCCCCTGCGTGACTATAATCAATGGAACTGCGATGGTAATAGTGCGGTGTAGCGGCGTCCATCCTGGCACGAAGCCGGGTCGCGCACCCGGTGGGGAGACCGGAACAACCGCCGGGCGCGCCATATCGAGGCTATGGGCTACGCCTGACGCGCGGCTAGTCTGGACGGTGTGGCTACATGGATGTGCGCCGGGATCATCTGCCTGCCGCGACGCACGCTCTATGTGAATTTGGTTCGGGAACTTGGATCGTTTCCAGCGGCACCGGCGCAGGGCAAATTCACCGCCGGACTCCTGCCTATGTTAAACTGGTAGGGCGATTATACGGTGTGAAGGAATCCTTGTCAAACGGCGTTTTTTGTTCTCAAGACATCTCTATGCGAATCGCTCACATCTCAGATTTGCATCTACGCCACCACCTGCCCGGCACGGCAGCCATCCCCACGCGGCTCTCGCGCCAGATGCCGGAATACTTTGCCCAAGCCTTGGATCAAATCCAGACGCTTGCGCCCGATGTCCTCGTCCTCTCCGGCGACCTGCTCGACTATCCGCTGGACGGTATCGACGACCCCGCGCTGCAAGCCGCCGGGTTGGCCGACCTCAACCTGATCGCAGACCTGCTCGCCCCGCTGGCCATCCCCCAGGTCATCATCCCTGGCAACCATGACCACCCCGCACTCGTCGAAACCGTCTTTCCCGCGGGCGATGGCGAAGTGACGGTCAAGGGTTACCGGCTGCTGGCCTTTCGCGACCACGAAGGCCCCCAGCATGTGCCGCAGCGCGTGGGCGCAGAACGCCAGCGATTTACAGCGGCCCTGGCCGATCCGGATTCGCCGCCCCAAGTCCATGTACAGCATTATGTCGTCTGGCCGGAACGAAATGAAGAGTACCCGCACACCTATAGGGCAGGCGCGGCCATGCGCGAAGCCATCATCGCCTCCGGCAACGTGCGCCTTGTCCTGAGCGGCCACTACCATGCAGGCATCCCGCTCTTTGCCGACATGGGCGTCTACTTCGCCACCATCCAGAGTTTTGCCGACCCCCCGCACGTCTTTGCGACCTATGATCTACACGGCGACACGGTGGTCTGCCGGAGCTATCGGCTGGCGGATTGATGCGCTATGCATGAACTCGCCGTCACCGAACAGACCCTCGCCATTGCCCTGCGCCATGCCGCCGCGGCCCAGGCGACTAAGATCACCCGCATTCACCTGGTGGTCGGGCAACTCTCCAGCATCGTGGATGAATCTGTCCAGTTTTACTGGCACCTGATCGCCGCTGGGACGATTGCCGAAGACGCCGTTCTGAGCTTTGAACGCCGCCCGGCGCAGATGCGCTGCCTGGCCTGTCACGCCCGCTTTGCCCTGGCAGAACAGAGCGACTTTCGCTGCCCGCACTGTGACAGCCCCGATATCATGGTCGAAGGCGGCGATGAACTGCTCCTAGAGTCGATGGAAATAGAGACCAGCGCGGAAACAGATGCGCCTTCCGGCCCTGCTGACACCGCGCCCTAGTCGGAGTCAATAGACCATGCCTATTCGAATCCCTGTTGTCGAACGCATTCTTCAGGCCAATGACGACCTGGCGGATCAACTGCGCGCCCGGCTGGACAGCGCAGGTCTGCTCGCCCTCAACCTTATGGCCTCCCCCGGCGCAGGCAAGACCCTGCTTATCCAGGAGACCGTCAACCGCCTGCGCGACCGGATGCGCATCGGTTATGTCAATGGCGATATCGCCACCAGCCTGGATGCCGAACGTGTGGCTGTCTATGACCTGCCCGTGGTGCAGATCAACACTGGCGGCGACTGCCACCTGGACGCCGCCATGCTTGCCCCGGCGCTCGACCAACTCAACCTGGATCAGATTGACCTGCTGCTGGTCGAAAACGTGGGCAACCTGATCTGCCCGGCCAACTTCCGGCTGGGCACGCACCTCAACGTGCTGATCGCCAGCGTGCCTGAAGGCGACGACAAACCCTATAAGTACCCCGGTATGTACCGCGGCGTGGACGTCATCGTCCTCAACAAGATCGACCTGCTGCCCTACATCCCCTTCGACGTGGATCGCTTCCTACACGGTGTCCGCATCCTTAACCCCGACCTGACCGTCTTTCAACTCTCCGCCCTCAAGGGCGACGGGATGGATGCCTGGACCGAATGGCTGGTGCAGCGCGTGGCCGATCAGCGGCGCAACGCCTGATCAACGACCCAGCAGCGTCTATGGCATCATCCGTTCCCGACCAGGCGCGGCGCATCCACATCACCGGCATTGTTCAGGGTGTGGGCTTCCGTCCTTTTGTCTACACCCTGGCCCAACGCCATCATCTGGGCGGCTGGGTGCTGAACAACTCCGCCGGAGTCGAGATCGTCGTCGTGGGGCCGCAGGCCGCGCTCGATGCCTTTATGCACGAACTGCCTGCGGCTGCGCCCCCGCTTGCCATGATCGACCGCGTGGTGGTCGAACCGATCCCGCTGCCGGGCAGCCCGCCGCCATCGCTCATCTCAGCGCACGCATCGCCCCTCTTTCGCATCCGTCACTCCGAAGCCCAACCGGGCGCGTTTGTCCCCGTTTCGCCCGACGTGGCGACCTGTGACGACTGTCTACGCGAGTTGTTTGACCCTGCCGACCGGCGCTATCACTACCCGTTTATCAACTGTACCAACTGCGGCCCGCGCTATACGATCATCGAGGGCATTCCCTACGACCGGCCCCTGACCAGCATGGCCGAGTTTGTCATGTGCCCGGCCTGCCAGGCGGAATATGACGACCCGGCCAACCGCCGTTTTCATGCTCAGCCCAACGCCTGCCCCATCTGCGGCCCCCAGGTCACCTTCGTGCCGTCCCCTGCCACAGACCGCGACGACGTGCCCCCTGGCCCGATCCGCGGCGCAGAGGCCATCACCGCCGCGCGCGCCTTGCTGGCCGCGGGCGGCATCCTGGCCGTCAAAGGGTTGGGCGGCTATCACCTCGCCTGCGACGCGGCCAATGACCAGGCGGTTAGCGAACTGCGCCGCCGCAAAGGACGGGTGGACAAGCCCTTTGCGCTGATGGTGCGCGACCGCGCCACCGCTGCCGCGCTGGTCACGATCTCGCCCGCCGAAGCGTTGATCCTGGCCGGGCGCGAGCGGCCCATCGTCCTGCTGCCCAAGCGCGACCCCGCGCCCGTCTCCGCCCAGGTTGCGCCCGGCAACGGTTCCCTGGGCGTCATGCTGCCCTACACCCCGCTCCACCACCTGCTGTTGGCCCCGTCCAATGACCCGCACGCGCCCGACCTGCCCGCTCTGGTTATGACCTCCGGCAATCTCTCCGAAGAGCCGATCATCACCCAGAACGACCGGGCCGAAGCCAAACTGGCCGCGCTTGCCGACGGCTTTCTGCACCACAACCGTGAGATTTTGCACCACGCCGACGATTCAGTCGTGCGCGTCGTGCGCGACCGTCTGCTGCCTATCCGCCGCGCCCGCGGCTATGCACCGCTGCCCGTCCATCTGCCCTTCCCCGTGCGCCCGCTGCTGGCCGTAGGCGGCGAACTCAAAAACACCTTCTGCCTGACCCAGGACACCTACGCCTTTATCAGCCCGCACATCGGCGACATGGAAAACCTGGACACCCTGGCCGTCTTTGAACGCACCGAGGCGCACTATCAACGCCTCTTCCGCGCCACACCGCAGCGGATCATCTGCGACCTCCACCCCGGCTATCTCTCCACACGCTGGGCGCAGGAACAGGCGACGCGGCGTGAACTCCCCCTGATCCAGGTGCAGCACCACCAGGCGCACATCGCCGCGGTCATGGCCGAACATGGGCTGGACGACCGCGCCCAGGTCATCGGCGTCGCCTTCGATGGCACAGGCTATGGGCTGGACGGTACGATCTGGGGCGGCGAGTTCTTTGTCGGCGGCTATGGGCAGATGCGCCGCGTGGGCCGGTTACACCCTGTCCCGCTGCCTGGTGGCGATGCCGCCATCAAACGACCCTACCGCGTCGCCCTGGCTCACCTGTGGGCCGCAGGTATCCCCTGGGATGACTCGCTGCCCCCTGTCGCCGGCTGCCCGCCAGTGGAGCGTGGCATCCTGCTGCGCCAGTTGCAGACCGGCCTCAACAGCGTCCCCACCAGCAGCATGGGCCGCCTCTTTGACGCCGTCGCCGCGCTGGCAGGCGTGCGCCAGGTCGTCAGCTATGAAGCGCAGGCCGCGCTGGAGTTGGAAACGATGGCCCAACCGACGTCGCTGCCCCCCTATCCGTTCAGACTCTGGAAGCCTCCCACCTTGCAATCCGCCGATTCTGATCTACAATTTGAAGTAGGGATTCAAGGGGTAATTGCCGCGGTTGTGCAGGATGCGAAAGCGCACATCACGCCAGGCATTATCGCCACCCGCTTTCACCGCGGCCTGGCCGACCTAATCGGCACTGCCTGCGTCCAGATCCGCGACACGGGTGGCCCCGCGACCGTAGCCCTCAGCGGCGGCGTCTTTCAAAACGCCACACTGCTGGCCCTGGTCATGGACACGTTGGAGGCGCAGGGTTTCACCGTCCTGACCCATCGCCAGGTCCCGCCCAATGATGGCGGGCTGGCCCTCGGCCAAGCGATTCTGGGCCACTTTCTGTCGGAGTGACAGACCACTGTCGCCCGGAAGCAAGTGAGGCTTGCAGCCTGACATACGATCAAAATTGACCGTAACTGTAGGTCGGGCATGCTGCCCGACATCGGTCGCATAACCGCATAACAACAGTTTTGGTCGCGATGCGCCCTCTCCGGGGGCGTCTGCGACGTGCTAAAGGATAAAATGCTATGTGTCTTGGCGTACCCGGTAAAGTCATCGAAATCTACGAGGTGGACGGTATCCGCACCGGAAAAGTAGATTTCGGCGGCATCGTCAAAGAAGCCTGTCTCGAATATGTGCCTGAAGTCCAGGTGGGTGACTACACCATCATTCACGTCGGCTTTGCCATCACCCAGCTAGACGAAGCCTCGGCCCAGGAGACGCTTGCGCTCTTTCAACAGATGGGCGTCTTACAAGAAGAATTGGAGCCGGACGAAGCGGCATGAAGTATCTTGAGGAATTTCGCGACCCTGAGGTGGCGCGGCGATTGCTGGACGACATCCACCGTATCACCACCCGCCCCTGGGCCATCATGGAAGTCTGCGGCGGGCAGACCCACTCCATCATCCGCAACGGCATTGACCAACTGCTGCCTCCCCAGATCGAACTGATCCACGGCCCTGGCTGTCCCGTCTGTGTCACCCCGCTGGAAATCATTGACAAAGCCCTTGCCATCGCCGCCCAACCGGGCGTGATCTTCTGCTCGTTTGGCGACATGCTGCGCGTGCCGGGCAGCGAAAAAGACCTCTTCCGCGTCAAGAGCGAAGGCGGCGATGTCCGTATCGTCTATTCGCCGCTCGATGCGGTCAAGCTAGCGCGGCAGCATCCCGACCGCCAGGTCGTCTTTTTTGGCATCGGCTTTGAAACCACCGCGCCCGCCAACGCCATGGCCGTCGTGCAGGCCAAACGCCAGGGGTTGACCAACTTCTCTATGCTCGTTTCGCATGTGCTGGTTCCCCCTGCCATTGAAGCGATCCTCAGCTCGCCCACTGCCCGCGTCCAGGCATTTCTGGCCGCGGGCCATGTGTGCAGCGTCATGGGCTATTGGCAGTATGGGCCGCTGGCCGAACGCTTCCATGTGCCCATTGTCGTCACCGGCTTTGAGCCGCTCGACATCCTCCAGGGCATCCGCATGGCGGTGCGCCGCCTGGAGGCAGGCGAGGCCGGGGTGGACAACGCCTATCCCCGCGCCGTCACGCGCGAGGGAAACAAGGCCGCCCAGGCCATGCTGGCCGACGTCTTTGAAGTGACCGACCGCAGCTGGCGCGGCATCGGCGTCATACCCGCCAGCGGCTGGCGTCTCAGCGCGGCCTATCGCGACTTCGACGCTGAAATCCGCTTTGGCGTGGGCAGCATCCAGACGCAGGAATCCACCATCTGCCGCAGCGGGGATGTGCTGCAGGGCCATCTCAAGCCCAACCAATGCCCGGCCTTTGGCACGATCTGCACCCCG
>CAZYQJ010000147.1:0-757 GCA_964649925.1 uncultured Litorilinea sp. | reverse complement strand
GTCCGAAGGGGCCTGCGCCGCCTACTACCGTTATGGCCGCTTTGCCGAGGTTACGCCGGAACATGTCTGATACCATTGACTTTGCTAACTGGAGTTGCCCGCTGCCGCTGCGCAACCACCCCAACATCGTCATGGGGCATGGGGGCGGCGGCAAGCTCTCCGGCGACCTGATCCAGCACCTATTTATGCCTGCCTTTGCCAATGCCACGCTCGCCAATTTGGGCGATGCGCCTGTGTTGGAGCTCCAGGGTGGGCGGCTGGCCTTTAGTACCGACTCCTTTGTCGTGCGCCCGCTCTTTTTCCCCGGTGGTTCTATCGGAGATCTGGCGGTGAACGGCACGGTCAATGACCTGGCGATGAGCGGGGCGCGGCCCCTCTATCTCAGCGCGGGCTTTATCCTCGAAGAAGGGCTGCCGCTGACCACCCTGGCCGAGATCGTGGCGCATATGGGCGCGGCGGCGCAGCAAGCGGGCGTGACCATCGTCACCGGCGATACTAAAGTGGTGGATCGCGGCCACGGCGATGGCGTCTACATCAACACCTCAGGCATCGGCATCATCCCGGCGCATGTACGGGTTGGGCCTGACCAGGCCCGTCCCGGCGACGCGATCCTCGTCAGCGGCGAGATCGGCGTGCATGGCATCGCCATCATGAGCGTGCGCGAAGGGCTGACCTTCGAGACCGCGATTGAAAGTGACTCCGCGCCGCTGGCCGGTCTGGTGGCTGAGATGCTCGACGTCGCGCCCGATATCCATGT
>CAZYQJ010000146.1:0-9688 GCA_964649925.1 uncultured Litorilinea sp. | reverse complement strand
AAAACCTTGGCAAACCTACCCAAATAGGTAGGGTGCAGCGGGGTCGATAATTTTCGACCTCAATGGCCTGCACCGAGGGCATGGTTCGGGGGCGCGACGATCTCCAGTTCGCCCAGAACGGCCCATTGTTCAGCGACCAGGGAGCCATCCGGGGCTTTGACAGGGAGGCGCTTGCCCCCTTGGGCGGGAGTATACAGCCCGGCGACGATCCGGTAGCGGCCTGGCAGGGCGTCCCGCGGCACGATCAGTGTGGCCGTATCTTCCACGACCTCGCCTTCTATCCAAGACCAGGTGGGGTTGAGTCCGGACGCGGGCAGACTGTCTTGCTGGGCGATGACATGGTTATCGCTGCCCAGCACCTGCACAAAGCGCGTCAAGTCCTGGCGAGTGGGCTGTTCGACACGGAACTGGAGTGTGAGGGTCAGCGGGTCACCTGCGATGATGCGCGAGGTCGCGGGGACGGGGGTATAGCCGATCAAGGTGGCTAGGTCGCCAAACTGATACTCTAGCTCCACGTCGGGCGCAGGCGGGTCCGGCGCGATGACCTTGATGGGCGGAAGCTGGTAGGAACCGGCATCGGGATCCACCTCCGGCGCGGTGACGGGGAGGCGATCCAGCGTGGCGAACTCATAGAGCCCGACATGCGGGTAGTAAATACCGCCTGGCGCGTCAGGTGGGAGACGCAACAGGTAGACATCCGGCGCGACTTGGATATTGGTCCAGGTGGTAGGCGGCTGGAAGATGGGGCCGGGCATCTGGTCTTCTTGTACTAGGGGCTGGCCTAGGGGATCCACCAGGTGGACAAAGCCGTGGTAGTTGATGGCCGGGGGACGGGCGGCCTGCCAGCCCAGATGCACACGCAGATAGTCGCCTGGTTCGACCACGGTCAGTTCTGCCGCAAGGTCGGCCCAGCGGCGGTTCACCTGGAGTGCGTAGCCTGTCAAGCGGGCCCGGTCGCCAAAACGAACGTCCAACCGCGCCAGGTGCGGTGTGGGGGCAGCGCGCACCGCGGCCAGCGCGACGGTCCCCAAGGAGATGAGGTCGTCGCTTTCCGGGAAGGCCATGGCGAGTTGATACTCTCCGGCGGGTAGGCCTGCGGGCAGCGGCAGGATATAGGCGTCATCCACCAGTGTGCCTGGGGGCCAGACGGAGGTCGGGAGCGCGTTGTAGTATGGCTGGGATTCAATCTCCGTAACCCATTCCCCGTTGGCGTCCTGCAGCGCCCAGCGTATCCGCAGATCGGTTTCGGGGGTGGCGCGTACCAGCCAGTACGGCTTGACGAATAGGCGATCAGCTTCCTGCTCTGTCTGATAGCCTAGTAGCTCGATCGCGGTGACGGCATTTTCGGTGACGGCGTTGGCGGCCCCAGTGGTATGCGGTATGAAAGGCAGCGGTGTAGGCGTAAGGACATAGGCGGCGGCTGCAAAGATCAACCCGCCCCCGGCGATCAGGCCCGGCCAAATCCGGCGTTGGATGATGGCCATGGCGAGGGCTATCATCAGCGAGACGACGCTGATCCATCCGGCGATGTGCTGCAGCGTCGTGCCCTGTCAGCGAACCTCCAGCCGGTGCTGACCAGCGGGCAGATCGACCGTCAGTAGTCCCAGGTCGGTGCTGGGGTAGGTGGGGATAGGGGTGTCATTGAGCCAGGCGCGCCAGCCGGGGAAGTAGAACGTGGCGAAGCGGAAGGGTGTGGGTTCGGCGGTTTCCACCTGGGCAATAACCGCAAATGACCCGGCCTGATCGATATGCAGGCGTGAAGGGGCAGTCGTTTCTGGAATGGTATCGAGCTCCAGGGATTCGGAGGCCCAGCGCGGACGAAATTCCTGGATGGAGCTGTTGCCTTCGCCACCGTCCAGTACGCCTTTGTCGACCTCGGTCTGGGCAAGCGCCGGTTGGTTGACGTCCAGGCTTTCGGCTGCAAAGACATCCATCCAGGCGAGACGAGGCCGGGCGCTGTGGACGATGAGCAGCATCACGACCAAACCCGTCAGGGGCAGCAAGCGACGGTCAAGCCGCCAGGTGAGCAGCCCGCCGGTCAGGAGCGCCAGTGCAAGCGAGTGGACGGAGAGTAAGCGCCAGGTAAATTGGGCCAGGGTGAGGAAGTCCGATGCCTGCCAGAGCGGTAAGGCCCAGACAGTCATCAACAGGCCGGTGACTAACGAGACGGCAATCCAGAAAAGCCATTCGGCATCACGGCGGCGGGCGAGAACCGCGCCCCCGGCGGCCAGGGTTGCCTGGACCAACCCCAGACGGATAGGGCGGGCGAAGGTGTGCTCATAGGTCCAACCGGTGTCCAGGAAGTTGGCTGGCGTCCATGCGCTGCCCGGGAGCCATATGTCGCGGGCAATCTCAAAGCCGGTATCGGCGATAAAATCACGTTCGAGCAGGAGGGGCAGCCAGAAGAATGCGCTGAACCCCATTGCCAGCGTCAGGGCTAGCGCGATGGGGATCACGGTGGCGCGCGGCCTGCCCCGCGCCAGCCAGAGGGTGGCCAGGTAGCCGAGCAGGAGGGGTGGGGTAAAGAGCAGCGTGATGTTGTGGGTCACGGCGAGCGCCGCCAGGCTGAAGGCCAGGGGGAAGATGGCCGTGAGCGGGCGCGGCGCGTAGATGATCCTGCGCGCCGACCAGAGAATCCAGGGCAAGAGGGCTTGGGCTGCGACCTCCGCCAACGCGCCGCGGATATAGGTGTTGGTGAGCAGATAGGGCGTGTAGAGATAGGCTAATGCAGCGATGACGGTAGGCCAGGGCCGCCCGCCAAAGACATCCCAGGCAAGGCGCGCCATACCGGCACAGGCGGCGATCATCATCAGGATGAAGGCGACGACAAAGGCCGCGTAGAAGCTCAACCCAAGCAGGTGAAGCGCTTCGGCAAGGTAGTAGCTGGCGGGTGCATAGTAGCCAAAGAGCGGGTAGCCAAAGCCGAGGAGTTCGTCAGGAACCCAGCGCGGGTAGATGGCCCCTTTACGCAGCAGATCGTCGAGGAGGCCCAGGCGCAGCAGATGCAGGCCACCGTCAAAAGTACGGGGCAGCCCTTCGCGATAAAAAGGCCAAAAGACAGGGATCGCTAAGCCGCAGAGCAGCAGCCAGGGCAGCCAGGTAAAGAGCCTGCGGCCTAAGCCGCGCATAGACGCCACAGATGCGTGCATGGTTGCATTGTAATGGTGTGTTCACTATCGATCCAAATGCCTGGGCTGGTGATATGAGAATCCTATTTAATTGACACCCCCTGGAGAATTCTGTAATGTACGGCTGTGCCAGGCGAACCTGGCGGGTGAAAGCGGCAAGCGCAATTGACATAACGGTAAGCGACGGAATGCGAACTGCGATTTTGGCGGATATTCATGGCAACCTTCCCGCATTGGAGGCCGTGGTGGCCGACTTGCGGCAGATGCGGCCCGATGCTGTGTTTCTGGCAGGCGACCAGGTGAACCGCTGCCCCTGGAGCAATGAGGTGATGGACTTGCTGGCGGCAGAGGGCTGGCCGATGATCGCAGGAAACCACGAGTTGGTTCTGGCGAAGATGGGGCAGGCTGGAGCGGCACCCCACTTGTCCGACCGGCGGCGGTTCCCTGACCTATGGTGGACATTGGAACACCTGCGACCGGAACATCTAGAGACAATCCAGCGTCTTCCAGTGGAGACGCATCTGGCGATTGACGGTGTTGCGCCGATCCTGATGGTGCATGGATCGCCATTCAAGGTGACCGTAGGCTTTACGTCTGACCTGGCAGATGCACAGATTCAGCGGCTCTTGGACGGCGCGACAGAACCGGTGGTGGTTGGCGCACATACACACCGGCCGCTCGATCGCCAGGTCGGGCCGCAGCGTGTGTTGAACCCAGGGAGTGTGGGGATGCCCTACAACGGGGATCCGCGGGCGCAATATCTGTTGTTGGACGCGGATGCATCGGGGCTGCATGCCAGTTTTCGCCAGGTAGATTATCCTGTGGAGGCCGTGCGCCGTGAGTTTGAGCGGCGGGATATGATGCGCGAGTTTGGCCCCATGGCCGAACTGCTGCTGCGGACGGTCGAGACAGGACTGCCGTGGATCAGTGACTTTATCTATTGGATGCGCGGCCAGCCGGCCACGGCGATGGATGACCTGGATCTGACGGTCGCGACCTATATGGACGGGCACGGGCCAGGCCGCTGGGCATTTGCGCCGGAATCGATGTACAAGGGGTGAACGCAGGGAAAGATGATCCGGCCATTGCAAGAGAAGGACCGCGAGGCGACTGTGGCGTTGTTGATGGCTGCCCCTTACTGGAATCTCTACCTGTTGGGGAATCTGGAGAGTTTGGGCTTTCGACAGGAATTTTGCGAGTATTGGGGCGATTTTTCCGATCAGGGATTGCGGGGGGTCGTCAACCGCTACATGCACGGCTGGTCGATCTACGGCGAGGCAGATGCGGATTGGGATGCGCTGGCCGCAATCATCGACAATCATCCGGTCGAAGGACATCGGTTGCAGGATAACCCAGGCGGCATCCCGAGCATTCTGCCCTATCTCAAACGTTATGCCGTGCCCAAGGTGACCGAGACACATTTGATGGACCTTGCGGCAGAGGATTTTCAGCCGCGTCCGGCCCCGGAGGGCGTGCGGCTGCGGCGCGCGACAATGGCCGACCTGCCTGCACTGGTGGACTTTTACCGTGATGCTGGGTCTATGTCGCGCACGCCGTTGGGCGTGGAACGCCCGCTGCGGGATACGCGGCTATGGGTCGCAGAACGTGATGGCGCGTTGGTTTCTGCCGCGTTGACTAATGCGGAAATGCGTGAGCTAGCGATGATCGGGGGGGTCTATACGCCACCGGAGTGGCGCAACCAGGGGTTGAGTCAGGCTGTATGTAGCGCGCTGTGTGCGGACCTGCTAGCCGACGGAAAACGACCGGTGCTGTATTGGGAGAACGCTGCCGCAGGTACGGTTTACAAAAAGCTAGGGTTCAGGCTGCGCGGCGTGTGGCGCTCAGTCTGGATTCAGCGTCGAGGGTAGCCAGCGCACCTGACGGAGATATGGGGAAAAGGCAGGAGGGGCAGGCGCGCAAGTGCGTGACTGCCCCTCCTTTGGCTAGGGCGGCAAGAGCTGTGACGGTCTATTCGTGTGTGGTCACATAGCCGCTTTGAACCAGTTTGTCTCGCAGAGCGGATCGGGCGCGGCTCAGACGTGATTTCACCGTCCCCAGAGGCAAGCCCAGCAGGAGGGCGGCTTCGGTGTAGTCATAGCCGTGTACATCAACCAGGAGGACGACGTTACGATGCCATTCGGGCAGTTCGTCGATGGCATGAAGGAGATACTGCATACTCTCCCGCTGGGTGACCACGGCTTCAGGATTCTCCTGTTCGGTGTCGCCCGGCAGCGGGAACTCGGCTCCGTTTTCTTCCGTTAACTCGTCAAGGCTGACTGAGGCGCGGCGTCGCTGACTGCGTAAGTAATCGTAGCAGGTATTGGTTACAATGCGCAGCAGCCAGGAGCGGAAATTTCCGTCCTGGAAACGGGGAAGCGCGCGATGAACTTTGATCAATGCATCTTGCACGGCGTCGGCGGCGGCTTCTTCGGTGCGCAGGATTTGTTGGGCAAGGCGTTGGGCCGTGGCCTGATAGTGTTCCACCAATCGGCTAAAGGCAAGATCGTCCCCCAGCCGTGCAGCGTGGATCAACTCCGGCATCTCGGCGACAGCTGCTGCGCCATAAGGCCCTGTGTTCCAGCGATCCGGTCGGTAATTCGCTTCCTCCTCGTAGGGAGCTGCAATTCTTGCTTGCATGAAAAATCCCTTTCTCCTGAACGGACCGTTACACAAGGTGTAACAGCGTTATTGTAGAAAGGGATTATTAAAATAGTCTGAGCAAAGCGGGACTTTTTCCGGACCGTTTGCCTACGGTTACACGAGGGCTAGGCGCGTGCGGAGCAAGGCGTCTGCGCGCAGTTATGGGCGCGAAGACAACGCCTGCCCCGCGCGCAAGCGTCATACCTGGGTGCGTTGAGCCGTCGAAGATCAGCCTGCAGAGGTCAATCGACGCGCATCTGATAGCCGTAGCCGCGCACAGTTGTAATAAAGCGCGGTTCACCAGTGTTGCCTGGTTCGATGCGGCTGCGGAGGCGGCTAATCATGCGGTCAATGTTGGCATCATAGACATCGCCTTGGGATTCGGGCCAAACCGCCTGAGCGATCTCATCCTTACTGACAACCCGTCCGCGTGTTTGGTATAGATACCACAGCAAATCGAACTGTTTTACGCTAAGAGGCGGATCCAAAAGGGTTCCGTCAACGTATACTTGTCGAGTGGTTGGATCAACGCGCAAGGCCGGTTCGCGTATAGCGATCAGCGATGGGGCTGTGACGGTTGCGCCAGGGTCGAGGAAGCGAAAGCTGGTCGAAGCGAACTGGACTTCGCATCCATCCTCCAGCCACGCCGCTCCATTAGGTGGCAGCCGGTGGCTGTTGACGCTGACGCCGTTCTTGCTGCCCAGATCGTGCACCTGGTACGCGCCATCGACATAGCGGATTTCAGCATGGTGGCGCGAGGCGAACTGGTCGTGAAGGACAATGTCAGATTCCGGGGCACGACCTACAATGATGTCATGATCCGGCAGATCATATTCAGTTCCGGCCCGAGGGCCATTGAGACATACAAGTTTGCCAAAACGACTCACAGTAATCCCTTTGGTGGCCGATTCTGGTGTGCTACAATAGTGAGATGCGATGTGTAGTAGCATAATTCAGCTTCAAACCAATCGCAAGGTGGAGACGCCGCCATCTGAGGCGCGCGGGTGCTTATGACTGCTTCCGGTATGCCGAAATCATCCCATGAACCTATCCCGCCGGAATCAGATCAAGCGCCGGTCAACACCAGCGCGCCTGCAAACGGCGAAGAAACAGAGGCGTTGGATTCGGTCACCGATCTGACCGGGCAGACGCTGGCCCACTTCCGCGTGGAGCAACGGCTGGGCGGCGGCGCGATGGGGTCGGTCTATCGCGCCTATGATACCAAGGCTGAACGCGTGGTAGCGCTGAAGGTGCTGCTCCCTGGCGCGGATGCGGTCATGCGCGAGCGGTTTCGCCGCGAAGCGCGTACTGCCAGCACGCTCAAACACCCGCACATTGTCCGCACCCATCAGGTGGGCCAAACGTCTCCCGATGGCGTGTTCTACATCGCAATGGAACTGGTGGAGGGGGCCAGCCTGGGTAAACTGCTGGATCGCCACGGGCGCTTGGAGCCTGCCGCTGCCTCTGCGCTGTTGTCGCCCATTGCCGACGCGCTGGCGTATGCGCATGCCCAGGGGGTTGTTCACCGCGATGTGAAGCCAAGCAATATCCTCTTGCGCCGCGCCGCACCCAATACGCCGGGCAGCGTGCAACTGGGCGCGCTGCCGTATCCGGTGGTCCCTCTGCTCTCTGATTTTGGGATCGCGCGCGCCCTGGACGCGCCGGAGTTGACCAGTGCTGGGCGCACCATCGGCACGCCTGCGTTTATGGCCCCGGAACAGTGCGCGGGGACGGGCGATATCGACGGGCGGGCGGATATCTATTCGTTGGGCGCGGTCTTTTACCGCTGCCTAATCGGCAAGGCCCCGTTCTCCGGTTCGACCACGCAAATTCTGCACGCGCACGTCTATGACCCGGTGATGATCCCGGAGGATGTGGCGCAGCAGTTGCCTGCGCCTGTGCTGGGGGTGTTGACGCGCAGCATGATGAAGGATCCGTCGCAACGCTATGCGACGATGGACATGATGGCGGAGGAGTTGTCGCGCTGTGCGGCCATACCCCAAGACGGCCACGCCGACGACGCCACCATGACGATGGCGACGCTGCCTGCAACGCCGCTGGTCCACTCGACGCCTGCGCGTATTCTGGTCCCGGCCACGCCGCTGACGCCGCGCGGGTTGGGCGTGGTCCCGCTGCGGCCTGCGCCATCGGCCACCGAAGTACGGCCTGTGAACCCGCCACCCGCCGAGCCTGCGCGCAGACGGCTGCCAGGGAAATACACAGGGGCGATGATTCTCGGCGCAGCGTTGATCGTACTCTTATTGTTGTTGAGCGTGACGCTCTTCAGCAGTTTACTCCCGTCTCTTTCGGTGTTTTCGCGCGGCAATCAACCGCAAGAGACCCCGGTGGCGACGACGCAACCCGTTGCGGACGACGGGAATCAAGCGCCGCCCGCCGCGGCTGTTGGATCATCCGACAAGCCATCGCAGACCCAGAGCGGGCTGGCGATGTTGGCTTCCCCTGAACTGACGCGCACGCCGCGACTCACCCCGACCCCCACACCCGCACCGCCCCCGGCGATCCCGCTAGAGAGCGCGTGGGCGGATGCCCAGTCCTTTTTCGATGACCGCGACTGGAAGTCGGCGTTGGATTGGCTGTTGATCGTGCAGCGCATTGACCCTGAGTTCGAGGCCACGCAAGTGGCTTCAATGCTGGTTACCTCCTATCTGGGGCTGGCGACCGAGGCGACGGCGGCAGGCGATTTGGATGAGGCTGTCGCGAATCTGGAGAGCGCACTGGCGTTGGATGCCGAATCCGAACTGGTGCAGGAGATGCACGACGCCACGGTCGCGCTCGTCGAGGCGGAGACGGACGAGCGTGCTGAGGCGCAGCGTACGCTGCGGGCCATCCACGTCGACTACGCGGAGACGCTGCTGGCGCGCGACCCCTGCGCGGCGGCAGCGCAGATCGACGCCGCTATCCAGATTCTATCTGACCCGGCGTTGACGGCGCAGCAGGATGAGTATCAGCAGGCTTGTAGCGGGCAGCAAACAGCCCAGGAGTTGAGCCAACTCAGCGGCAGCATCGTCTATTCGGCCCAGGTGGACGGCACGTATCGCATTTTCAGTATGCCGGTGGGCGACGACAGCGCGTCGACGCTGTTGGTGAACAACGCCACCCAGCCCAGCCTGTCGCCGAACGGACGGATGCTCTCTTTTTACAGCACGCGGCCTGAAGCGCAAGGTCTCTATGGGCTTGACCTGTGGGCCGGTCTGAGCGCGGATGACCGCAGCCTGCGCTTCACCAATGCGCCGGAGGATGCGCGCGATACGCCTGCCAGTTGGAACAGCCAGGGCGACCGGTTGGCCTTTACCAGCACGCGCTATGGCGATGGCCGGTATCGCATCTACTTTACCTGGGCCAATAGCGATGAGGCGGTCGATACGCTGGGCTACGGCAAAGACCCGGCTTGGCATCCGCACCAGGATTTGGTAGTCTACAATGGTACGGATGAAAACGGGAATGCCCCTGGCCTTTGGCTGGCCGCCGCCGATGGCAGTTCGCGCATCCGGCTCACCGACAACGGCAATGACCAGCGGCCAGTCTGGACGCCAGACGGCGAAGATGTGGTGTTTATGAGCAACGGGCGCGACGGCAATTGGGAACTCTACCGGGTGAATTTGGCAGATCGCTCGATTGTGCGTCTGACCTCACACCCTGCGCAGGATGGGCTTCCGGCGATCAGCCCTGATGGCCGGACGGTGGCCTTCATGAGTGACCGCGATGGCTACTGGCGCATCTGGTATGTCCCGATTGATGGCGGCGAGGCAAAGCCCCTAGGCCGGATCAACGGCGAACTTCCTAAATGGCTGGAATACGCAATCCAGTGGGTGCCGTAGGCGGCGCTTCTGAGGATCATCGCCCGAGTAGCGTCTCTACCCTGGATCATCTGGAAGGGCAGCAGATTGGGCGATATCTGA
>CAZYQJ010000145.1:7815-9711 GCA_964649925.1 uncultured Litorilinea sp. | reverse complement strand
AACAGCGGATCGATGCCTCGCGCGCGCCTTCCAACGGGTGATGGTTCATGAGCAGATAAAAGAGCAGTACGGCCAGCGAAAACAGGTCGGTCTGGGTGCTGGGCGCACTGTCGCCGCGCACGATCTCCGGGGCCATGAAGCGCGCCGTGCCGCCGATCGTGCCCGGCTGCCCGTCGACGTCCACGTTGTCGTTGTCGGCAATACGAACCTCGCCGCTTACCGGGTCAAACGCCACATTGCCAAAGGAGATATCGCGGTAACACAGCCCTTTGGCGTGGAGCTGTAGATAGCTGTGCGCCAGTTCAAAGCCGATGGTGGTGAGCGCCTCCAGCGAGGGTTCGACGCGCCGCGTGACCAGGTCGGACATGCTCTTGAAGCGCGGTTCGCGCAGGGCCATCAGGTAGCCGATGCCCGCGGTGCCGGGCGCGTTGACAATCTCCAGCGGCCACAAAAAGCGGTCGCTGGGCGCGCCGATCTGGATGGCGCGTTCTAGCCGTTCGCGCAGGCGGTTGTCCTGGCGCAGATAATGCGGGAAGAACCATTTCAGCGCCAGCGGTTGGTCTTGGAGCGTCACGCGGTAGACTTCGCCCTGGCCGCCGCCGCCCAGGAACTGGTCTACCGACAGCGTCAAGCCGGAGCTTCTGCTCCGCACAGTCTGTCCAATGGTCAATAGCTGGTTCATGCGGTTCCCTGTCTGTTTTGGCGACTATTATATCACCCCTTGTAGTAATTCTTGAACTGCTGTTATGAGGGTGATGGTTGGGTTTGATCTCGGGGGTTTTGACCGTTTGCGTGCCTGCGTTGTACCATCAGCACAACGCCCGTATTCTATCCGGCGGGCGTACTCCAGGAAGGAATGAGTCATGACGACCGATCCACTCCGTTGGATTGAGGACGAGCTTCAGCAGTTGGACGACGCTGGGTTGCTGACGCGCATCCGCACGATTGAATCGCCGATGGATGCGCGCGTCACCATCGAAGGTCGTTCGCTGCTCAACTTTTGTGCGAACAACTATCTGGGCCTAGCGAACCACCCGCGTATGCGCCAGGCGGCCAAAGACGCCATCGACACCTTTGGTGTGGGGCCGGGTGCGGTGCGCACCATCGCCGGGACGACCACGCTGCATATCGAGTTGGAGCGGCGGCTGGCCGAGTTCAAACAGGCCGAAGCCTGCATCACGTTTCAAAGCGGTTTTGCGGCCAATCTCGCCACCATCCCGGCATTGGTGGGGCAGGGCGATGTGATCTTTTCCGATGAACTGAACCATGCGAGCATCATCGATGCGTGCCGGTTGAGCCGTGCCCAGGTGGTGCGCTATGCTCATTGTGATGTGGCCGATCTGGAAGCCAAGATCGCCAGCGCGGGCGATTACCGCCGCGGGCTGATCGTGACTGATGGTGTCTTTAGTATGGACGGTGATGTGGCCCCATTAGATGCGATCTGTGCTGTGGCGGAGGCGCACGGGCTGATCTTGATGGTGGATGATGCCCACGGTGAAGGCGTGTTGGGTCGCGGCGGGCGCGGCATTGTCGATCACTTTGGGCTGCATGGCCGCGTGCATGTCGAAGTCGGCACGCTGAGCAAGGCATTTGGCGTGGTCGGCGGGCTGGTGGCTGGCCGGGAGAGCGTGATCCGGTGGTTGCGCCAGCGCGGACGCCCGTTCCTTTTTTCGAGCGCCATGACCGCGCCCGATGTGGCGGCCTGTATCGAAGCAGTCGCCATCCTCTCTGAGTCGGATGAGTTGGTGGCGCGGCTGTGGGACAATGCCTCCTATCTACGCCAGGGGATGCAGGCATTGGGGTTTGACACAGGGCAGAGCGCGACGCCCATCCTGCCGCTGATGCTGGGTGAAGCGCCGCTGGCGCAAGCGTTCAGCCGCCACCTTTTTGAAGAGG
>CAZYQJ010000145.1:3805-7805 GCA_964649925.1 uncultured Litorilinea sp. | reverse complement strand
ATGGCGATTGGCTATCCGACCGTGCCCATGGGCAAGGCGCGCATCCGCGTGATGAACAGCGCGGCCCACAGCCGCGCTGATTTGGATGAGGCGTTGGCGATCTTTGAAAAAGTAGGCCGCATGTTGGAGGTAATCGACTGATCGCCATGCGCAAACGAGCTATTTTGATCACCGGCGCGTCGGGCGAGGTGGGCCATGCGTTGATCCGGCAGTTGGCCGAGGACGGCGACAACCGTCTGCTGACCCTCGACCTGCGTGAGCTACCGGCGGATTTGGCCCGTCACACCATCCACGTCGTGGGCGACCTGCTGGATACGCACCTGCTCACACGCTTGGTGAGCGAGTATGAGATCGACGTGATCTTTCACCTGGCCGCGCTACTCTCGACACGCAGCGAGATCACGCCGGAGATGGCGCACCAGGTCAACGTCGAAGGTACCTTGGGGCTGCTCAAACTGGCGGCGGAACAGTGCCAGTGGCGCAACCAGTCGATCCAGTTCCTGTTTCCCAGTTCGGTGGCCGTCTACGGGATGCCCGACCGCGAGAGCAAACAGTTATACGCGCGCGTGCGCGAATTTGAATGGAACCAGCCGCGCACGATGTATGGCTGTAACAAACTCTACTGCGAGATGTTGGGCTGTTACTACAGCCGCCATTACCGCCAACTGGCCGCACAGCAGCCGGTGACGATTGACTTCCGCTGTGTGCGCTTTCCGGGGCTGCTCAGCGCGTTTACGCTGCCTTCGGGCGGGACCAGCGACTACGGCCCGGAGATGATCCACGCGGCGGCGCGCGGTGAACCCTACGCCTGTTTTGTGCGGGAGGAGGCGCGCATCCCCTTTATGGCGATGCCCGATGCGGTCCATGCGCTGTTGGGGCTGGCGCGTGCGCCGCGCGAGCGGTTGACACGCCAGGTCTATAATGTCAGCGCGTTCAGCCTGTCGGCGGCGCAGATCCGTGACCGGGTGATGGCTGTCTTTCCGCAGGCTGAGATCCGCTTTGTGCCGGATCTCAAGCGAGAGGCGATTGTGGATAGCTGGCCTGCAGACATCGACGACAGCGCGGCGCGCATGGATTGGGGGTGGTCGCCCCACTATGACGTTGACCGGGCGTTTGACGAGTACCTGTTTCCCAACGTACGCCAGCGTTACGCGCAGCCTGCTTAACAGCCATTCAACAGGAGCCAAAAGGCGATGACGGCAACGATCCGCCGGTCGCGTTCGATGCTGATCGGCGCAGTGGGCGTTTTTCTCTACGGGCTGGGGGCCGAGGTGGCCTTCCAGGAGATGTCCAGCGTACTGGTCGGCACGTTGAGCATTAGCTTTCTGCTGCTTGTGCCATTTGTGTTGGGCGTATTGACCGTGGCGTTGTCGCCGCCGGATCGTAAGGAATCGTGGCTGTATGCTTTTTTTGCACCGTGGGCGGTTTGCCTGGTCTTGGGGATCGTCATCTATTTGCTGGCGATGGAACTCTGGATCTGTGTGGTGATGGGGCTGCCGCTGCTCTTTGTGATGTCCAGCCTGGGCGGCGTGCTGGTGACATGGCTGTACCGGCGCAAAGTGGATCGCGACCGTCGCCGCGATACCACAACTCTGGGGCTGCTGATCCTGCTGCCGTTCCTGGCAATGCCGCTGGAGGCGCGTCTGCCGCTTCCCACGCAGGCGCGCACGGTGCAGACACAGGTCACAATCCAGGCGGACGCGCAGACGGTATGGGAGACCTTTATCGCGGTGCCGCCGATCCAGCCAGATGAGGGGCCGCGCGCCTGGTTCCGTGTGTTGGGGCTGCCCGACCCCATCGAGGCGACGCTGTCCGCGCCGCAAGCGGGGGCCATGCGTGAGGCGCGCTACAGTAACGGGCTGCGGGTGATCGAGCCTGTGCTGGTCTGGGAGCCGTATGAGCGGTATCGTTTTCGTGTAGAGCTTGACCTTGCGTCGCTGCCGTCGCCGCTGTGGCGCGCCGTGGAGAGCCGCCATTTGGATGTGCAGGACGTGGAGTTCTGGCTGGAGCCGCAGCCAGGCGGCGCGGTGATTTTGCATCTGGACAGCACGTACCGGCTGGCGACGCCGCTGAACCCATACGCCGGGCGTTGGTTGGACTTTTTGCTGCGCGACTTTCAAGGCTATATCCTCCAGGTTGTCAAGCAGCGCGCGGAACGGATCGTGTAGCGTGTTGATTTCTTTCCGAAAGCGAGGCCAACATGTCCTTTCGTCTGCATCCGGACGCACAGATCGGCGTGGTTGCGCTGGTCACATCGGACTTGGGCCGGTCACTGGCCTATTACACCCAGCGCATCGGTTTGACCCTGCTGGGCCAGGAGGACAGCGTGGCGCGCCTGGGCGTGGGGGATCGTGAACTGATCTGGCTGCAGGAAGAGCCGGGTGTCAAGCCGTCGCCGCGCAACCGGTCCGGCCTGTATCACTATGCCCTTCTGACGCCCTCACGCCCAGCGCTCGGCCAGGTGCTGCGTCACTTGGTCGAGACACGCACACGCGTGGACGGGGCCAGTGACCACGGTGTGAGTGAAGCCCTCTATCTGTCGGATCCCGACGGGCACGGCATTGAGATCTATCGAGACCGGATGCGCGAAGAGTGGCCCACCACCGCAGACGGCTTACAGATGACCGTCGACCCGCTGGATGCAGACGGCATCCTGGACGCGGGCGGGGATGGTCCCTGGCAAGGCCTGGCCGAAGAGACCATTGTCGGCCATATTCATCTGCACGTGGCGCATCTGGCCGAGAGCGAGCGATTCTATACCCAGGCCATTGGGCTGGACCTGATGCAGCGTTTTGCGGGGCAGGCCAGCTTTCTGTCGGCGGGCGGGTATCACCACCATGTCGGCATCAACGTGTGGGCCGGGGTGGGTGCGCCGCCGCCGCCGGAGGATACAGCCCGACTGCTGTGGTACGAACTGCGCCTGCCCGACGAGACATCGCTGGCTGCGCTGCTTGCCAACCTGGAGGCACAGGAGGTCGCGCAGGAGCCGCACGCGCGCGGCGTGTTGGTGCGCGACCCGGCGCAGAACGCGATCGTGCTGCGGGTGTAGCGTTTGCGCGGGTGACCGGTACACTGCTTCCCCTCGTCTCGCTATGGTGCCTCTTGCCGCGTGCCAGCGGCACGGGGGAATCATAGGTTGGCCGCCTTTTCCGCGCAACGTAGGGTTCGCGCGTTCGGAAATAGTCGGGGAGTCGTCCAGCCACGGTCCGAGAACTCGCTATACTGTGTGATTACACTGCGTAATGACACAGCCCCATCGTCTCCTTTTGTTTTGCTCCTATCCCCCACGCGTCCCGCTCCTATCCCCCATTCGTAGTGCGCGCCGCCCGTTCTAGCTCGGCAACGGACACCTTACGCGTTCTCACAAGTGTATACAGGCGTTCCCAAAGGAGGAAGAGATGCGTCACGGTCCCTCTATGCCGTCGAGCCTGCACCGGAAGCCATCCACACGTCTTTGGTTATGGGCGTTTGCCCTTGTGCTGGCCTGGGGATTGGTGGCAGTCTCCCCTCATACAGCCCTGGCCGCGATCGATTGTGACAGTGTCGACGAGATCCCTGTGGCCGAGTGCCAGGCGTTGGTGGCGCTGTATCACAGCACTGGCGGCGCAGACTGGGGTGTCCAGGACAACTGGCTGGTCACAACCACTCCGTGTTCTTGGTACGGCGTGACGTGCGCGTCCGGGTCCGCGCCTGAGCATGTCACCGGGCTTGATCTCTCCGGCAACGGGCTGCGTGGGGATATTCCTGCTGAAATCGACGGCCTCACCAGCTTACAAGTTTTAGATTTGGCCAACAACCACGTGACCGGTCTGCCGCCCACCATCGGCAGTTTGACCAGCCTACAGTACCTAGACCTCTACGATAACGATATGACCAGCCTACCGCCGGAGATCGGTAACCTGACTCAGCTTGAGGCGCTATCGCTGAACTACAACCACTTGGGGGGCTTGCCTGACACAATCGGCGGCCTCACCCGTCTGCAAGGGCTGTATCTGGCGTA
>CAZYQJ010000145.1:0-3795 GCA_964649925.1 uncultured Litorilinea sp. | reverse complement strand
CAACTACCTGCGCGAATTGCCCTCCTCTATCGGCAACCTGACCGAACTGCGGGAACTTGCGCTCTATGACAACCAGCTTGCGAGTCTGCCCGATAGCATCGGCAGCTTGCGCAGCCTGGAGCGGCTCAACCTCTATGAGAACCACTTGACCAGCCTCCCAGACTCCATCGGCAATTTGAGCAATCTCAATCTGCTGTCACTCTCCGAGAACCAGTTGACCAGCTTGCCCGACAGCATTGGCAATCTTCACAGCCTGGAGCGGCTGGCTGTCTATGACAATCAGTTGACCGGCCTCCCCGCGACTTTCGGCAACCTGACCGAACTGCGGCGTCTCAATCTGCATGAGAACCAGTTGACGAGCGTGTTCGGTGAAATCGGCAATCTCACCAACCTGGAATTCCTTGACCTGCACGCTAACCCGGACCTGGCAGGGCCGCTTCCGGCCAGTTTGATCCAGTTCACGGAACTTGTCTCGTTCTACTACGCCGACACCCAGCTTTGTGAACCGGAGGACGTCGCTATCCAAGCATGGCTTGGCAGTATTCCTGATCTGAGCCGGACTAACATACTTTGCAGCACAGGCGGGCCAGGCACCGTGACCATCGTGAAGGATGCCCAGCCGAACAGCCGGCGCAACTTCCGCTTTGCCGGTGACTTGGGCGAGTTCCGCCTCGACAACGTACTCCCCGACGACGCCGACGGCTACGATAGGTCACAGACGTTTACGCTTGCGCCCGGCGTCTATCAGGTCGCAGAGCAGGTTCCTGGAACGTGGATGTTGGCCGGGATCGCCTGTGACCCGTCAGCGAGCGCGGTGCTGGATCCGGCAAGTCACCAGGTATCGATCACCGTGAGCGGTGACGACCATGTCACCTGTACCTTTACCAACCACAGGTTGAGCCTGCTGCGCGCCCAGCTTTACCAGGATGACAACGGCGACGCACAGCGCAATGAAGGCGAAGCGGCGATCCCCGGCTGGCGCGTGTACCTGTATGACGCCCAGCAAACGCTGGTGGCAACGCAGAGGGCCAACGAGTTTGGCAAGGTGAGCTTTCCCGGCCTGCCGCCCGGCAATTACACCGTCTGTGAAGAACTGGAACGAGGGTGGTACAACACGCTGCCAGGCCTGATCGACGCTGTCTTGGGCGAACCCTGCTATCTGCTGACACTGGGGGTGGGCCAGGTTGCCCTTGCCATGTTTGGCAATGTGGACCGGCCTGTGGCGCAGGCGGCGGGCGTGGCGGCGGGCGCGGGCATCGTGATCGCCGACCGTCCTGACGACGAGCCGGACGATGACCGCTATACGGCAGCCGACTCGGATGAGGCATGGCTCACGCAAGCCGACGATATCGATCAAACCAGCGGGGTAGGGCTGTATCTGCCGCTGATCACCGTGGAACGGCAATGACAGAACGCGCCGCGCCCGGAATCAGGTAAAGAGCACGCCGACGCTTTCCCCGGTGTGGATGCGCCGCACAGCCTCCGCTAAGAGCGGTGCGACCGAAAGGACGGTCAGTTTGTCGAATCGCTTTTCCGGTTCGACATGGCAGGTGTTGGTGATGATGAGTTGTTCCAGTGCGGAATGGGCCAGGTTGTTCACCGCATCGCCTGTCATCACGGCATGGGTGGCCGCGGCGATGATCCGCTCGGCGCCAGCCTCGCGCAGCGTTTCGATGGTGGTGAGCATGGTGCTGCCCGTGGCGATCTCGTCTTCGAAGATCAGGGCGTTTTTCCCCTTCACCTCGCCGACGACAAAGCCCTGGTGAACGTCCTGATCGCCCACGCGCCGTTTGTCAATGATCGCCATCGGCAGTTTGAGGCGCGCGGCCACGCGCCCGGCGCGCTTGGCTCCCCCTGCATCGGCGGCCACGACGACCGAATTCGCCAGATCATAGGTCTTGCCAATGTAATCGGTCATGATGGGGATGGCGGTCAGGTGATCCACGGGGATGCTGAAGAAGCCGTGTACCTGCGGGGCGTGGAGGTCAACCGTCAGGACGCGGTTGGCCCCCGCGGTGTGTAGCAGGTCCGCGATCAGCCGTCCGGTGATTGAGATGCGGGGCGCGTCCTTTTTGTCGGATCGGGCATAGGAGTAGTAGGGGATGCCGGCGGTAACGCGCCGGGCGGCCGCGCTGCGCAGCGCGTCCAGGGTGATCATCAATTCGAG
Source organism: uncultured Litorilinea sp. (assembly GCA_964649925.1). Lineage (GTDB taxonomy): Bacteria > Chloroflexota > Anaerolineae > Caldilineales > Caldilineaceae > QEUY01. The sequence continues at coordinate 1,628 of CAZYQJ010000145.1, read as the reverse complement.
GAGATGGTCGCTGACGGGCGCGGTACAGGATTGCACGACAAACACATCGCGTTCGCGCACGTTCTCAAGGATCTGAACAAAGAGGTTGTCGTTGGAAAAGCGGGTGACGGTGAGTTTGCTGAGGGCAATGCCTAGGCTATCGCACATCTCTTGCGCAAGCGCCACGTTCGAATTGCAGGCAAAGATCTTAAGTTGCGACTCCATCGAGAGCCATCTCCTTGACGATGACGATATAGTGCGGGTTGGAAACAGCCCGATTATAGCATGGAGGTCGCTAAGGGCTTGTTTTAGGGGAACGTGCGAGTGCGCTGTGCGGGATCCACAGCGAGGTTGGGCGTGAATGTCCGGCGTTGATGCCGCCGGGCTAAAAAAACAGCCCCCGCGGGAGGGGGCTTACAGAGGTGCGTGATATGCAGGTCGGGTTCGCAACCCGACTTACAACTTCTGTAGGGCGGGCAACATGCCCATCGTGGGCAGCCGGATCACAGGGTGATTTGTTGATAAGCGGTCTGAACCGCGTCTGTGCCGTATTTGGTTTCCAGCCGTTTGACCACGAAATGGCCGCGTGCCATCTCTTGAAAATGATTCATAAAGAGGACGTTGATGCCCGCGCCGGTCAGCGCGGAGACGACGGGCAGGGCTTTGGCCGCGGCTTGGGCGGAAACGTTGACGCTGAGGCGCGAGGCAATGGTGGCGGCCAGGCGCACCAGCGGCGGCGCACCTTCGCGCACCAGTCCCTTTTCCGCAATATAGGCGGCAGCGTCCGAGACGGCTTTGGTCAGCGAAGCGCGCACCAGCCAATAGCCGCTCTCGGCGGCGTTGTCCTGCGCTGTACGCCCGCCCAGGGCAAAGACTTCCAGACAGGAGAGGCGCACGGACAACTGATCGAGGTCGTGGCCCTCGCTGCGCGCGATATCGGCGATGGATCGCAGGATGAGCGTGGTGGAGATGGGCAACTCAACCGATAAAGCCCACAGCCCCAGCGCGCCGCCCACCGCGCCCGAACCGGCGCTCAACCACTTGTGCATGGCGTCACGCGAGGGGGCGCTGCTGTTGTTTTGCAGCGATTTGATCGCGACCTCGGCGGCGCGCAGCAGCGCGGTCTGGGTGATGGACTGGACGCGGCCGCTGAAGTTTTGAGGCAGCATCTTGAACCCGGCCTCCAGCGGCTGCCCTAACATGGACGAGATCTCCGCTGTGAGGTTGGGTGTTTCCAGTCGCCGCTTGGCGCGGCGTAATGCGTCCAGGTCGGCTGAATCCCACTGGGTCAGGTCGGTAGTGGCTGGTTGTGTGTTCAATTGTGTGTCAGTCATCGTGTGCGTTTTCTCCTCCCACCACTGTAACACGTTCGCACGCCGGGACAACCGATGAAGATAGTCTAGGGCGGTAGAGAGGAGGATACAATCCAAGATACAGACAGTTGCCAGACAATTAGCAGATGCGCGGCAACTGCTCGCCGATCTGGAGATCGACCAGCCGGGTGCTGCCTAGCGGCGTGCGCGCCACCACCCGGCCCGGATGGTCAGCAGTAACCTGGCCGATGCGCGCGGCGGTGCGGCCCAGCGGATGGCGGCGCATCCGATCCAGCAGCGGATCGGCGGCATGTTCGGGCACGATGGCGACCAGTT
>CAZYQJ010000144.1:3158-9758 GCA_964649925.1 uncultured Litorilinea sp. | reverse complement strand
GTCTTTATCGCAGCCGCGGCGGGAAACAACTCCGGATCAGCGCTGTTTTACCCGGCAGCCTACCCCGAAGTGATGAGCGTCGCCGGGACAGACCAAAACGACCAGCGCTATACGCTCTCCAACTTTGGCAACGAGATCGATATCGCCGCGCCCGCCAACCATATCTACAGCACGTATTGGAGCGCCGACACCGGATCAACCTATGAATTTATGAGCGGCACGTCGATGGCATCCCCGCATGTAGCAGGCGTGGCCGCACTCTTATGGGCACGCAACCCGCAGCTAAGCGTCCAGGCTATCGAAGAGATCATCCGCACCAGCGCCGACGACCTGGGCGCGCCGGGTTGGGACCCCTACTTTGGCGCAGGGCGCGTCAACGCCCTGCGGGCTGTGATGGCCGCTGACTCGCCCCCCATCCCAACGCCGACGGCCGAACCCACTCCCGCAGAACCACCGGTCGCGACGACACCCGCACCACCTGGAAAGACTAGCCACATCGAAGTGATCTCCATCTCGTATGTGCAGCATTGGCCGTGGTGGATGGCAACGGCTCAGTTCTGGGTCGTCGACCAGACAGGCAATGCCATCCCAGATGCCTCTGTCCAGGTACAATGGGGCGGAGCCTATACCGCGCCTGCCTCTTGCATCACCAAGAGCGATGGGACCTGCTCCGTGACGACAGCCTATCTAGTCCAGGGCGGAGGAGCGTTGTCCCTGGAGGTGGATACGATCCAGCACCCGGCTGTGTCCTACGATCCTACACTCAACAACGTCTCACTGCCGATGGAAGGGATCATCTTCCAAAACCAAACCGCCGCTGTGCCCTTGACGGCTATCGTCAATCACAGCACCGTGCAGCTTCGATGGTCGCTTCAGCCGCTGCCCGAAATCCACCAGATTGCGCTCTACCGATCTGAAACAGGCAACCCAGAGGACGCGCAGCGTATCAAGGTTGAAGAGATCATGGCGCAAGGGAATTCCGCTGTACAGGAATATCACCATACCGATACAGCCGTGAGCCAGGGCGAGACCTATACCTATTGGCTGGTGCAGATGGATGGAGAAGAGCCGGTAGCCGAACTTGGAAGGGTCACGGTCGAAATAGGCGAGTCCGCTACCCACCGAATCTATGTACCTGTCGTGAACCACTAGCCACTAGACAGGTGCTTGACCGGCCTGCCCTAGCACCCCAGGGGCAGCATCCCCATGCGCGTCCGCACGCCGTTCAGCAGACCTGTACCCAGCCGGATGGCTGCATAGCGGGCATCAATGCGAAACGCATACGCTAGCGACTCCGCCGCAGTGACCACATCAGGCTTATACTTCAGGACAAGCAAGACCCGCCGCACGATATCGTGCTGGATTTCCCGCCACTCTTCCGGCGTCAGACCATACTTGTCCTCGATATAGTTGGCCACCTCGTACAACAGGGCGACCGCCCTGTCCGTATTGACCTCTGGAGAATACATCCCCCACGCCAAACGACGCACTTCAGGCGCGCTCAACTGCACGCCAAGTACGCCTGCAAGCGCGCGCTGTACGATGGCTGTCGTGTTGCACAGTTGCCGTTCAGAGTGCCGATAGGTGGTGCTGCTTGCGTGGCGGCGATAATACAGCACCACATCCGGCACATTGCCAAAATAGGTGTGGTGGCTCATACGCAGCCACAGGTCATGATCCCCAGACACGACAAACGATTCGTCATACCCTCCCACCGCCAGCAGCACGCTGCGCCGCACCATACAGCTAGCATGCCATGATGGGATATTGAAGCACATCGTCCAGGCGATGAGGCCGGGCGTCATTGGACACCGCATCACCCTGCCCAGGGTTTGGCCAAAAATCTGGCGGATGGCCCCTCCAACGGCCCCCACCTCCGGGTGCGCGTCCAGATAGGCCACCTGTTTCTCAAAACGCTCCGGCATGCTGATATCATCGGCATCCATGATCGCGATGAGATCCGCACGCGCCAGTTGCAAGCCCCGGTTGCGCGAATAGAGTTGGCCTGGGTGGGTCGGATTACGCTCTAGGCAGATACGCCTGTCCTGCGCCGCCAACCGCTTCAGGATGGGCCAGGTCTCATCGGTCGAACCATCGTCGACGATAATAAATTCAAAATCGGTGAAAGTCTGCTTGAGGATACTGACAACCGCCTCTTCCACATAGGCGGCAACGTTGTATGTCGGCATCACAACCGAAACACGGGGGACATCAGTCTGGCACATGGCTTCTTTGTCTTCTTCATTGTGTGCTGTTTTAGTGCGCGACATAGCTGGCGATTGTAATCACGCCGATCGCCAGCTACGTCATCAAATTATCTGGCATTTCATGATTCCGACTGTCGCGCTAGCTGTGCATGTAGATTGGGCCTGGTGGGCGCGATGTCAGCAGGCCTATGTGGGGCAACCGGAGGCTGCGCTGCTGAAATAGGTGCGTACCAAATCCATAGTAGCAGATGGCGCGGGTCTTGCCAAGCGGCCCTGCAAGCCGCCTCTGCCCGCGCCACCCATCAGCGACATCGACGGAGTTCTACTGCATGACCAGCGGCAAATGCACTTCGGGGAAAGTCCCTGGTGCGCCTACACGCAGCGTCGTGACAGCGGACTCATTGCCGGTCACCCCTTCCGGCTGGTCGGACGCCGGGGAAACTTCCGCTACCAGCACTTGCTGGCCCAGTGGGAGAGAATCAGGCTGCCATGTGAACTGGAGCTTATAGGTATGGCTGCAGCGTTCCGCCACCGCCTGCACCACTTGCTCGTCGATGAGAACGCGGTCGCCCGGCCCCCGTTCCCAATAGAGGCGTACCGTGGCATTGGCGGAGGGCAGCGTTCCCCGATTTTGAACCCATGCCTCAACCTCGACAACGCCCGGATTCTCCGGGTCCATCACAGCGGCTGAGGTCACCGCTGCGCGGCGCATGGCCAGGTCACGGTAATCGTTGTATAGCGGGGCCGTAAAGGCGGCGAAATCTTGCCCAATCGGCGTCAGCGCGCCGGAATCGTGGTCAACCCAGTTGCCATTAGACCCTGTCTCGGTTTCACGATCAAACTCCAGGTCATTGAGGCTGTACCAGGCCCAACTTTGCACCAGCCGGTTCTCGTCTTGGGGATAGCCGATGGCTGGGTCTGTATAGCCGAGGAAGAAGTCAAAGGTTGCCATCATAAACTCGCCCACAAAGGCCGGGTCATAGCGCCGCGCATTTGGCGGAAAGGAACCATCAGCGAGCGGTGGCTCGGCAAAAAAGTCCGCAGGCATCAGAATGCCATACTCGCTCACCGTCAGCGGCACGTTGCGATAGTCGTTATCGGCCATCCACTGGCGAAAGGTGATGATCTGAGCCTTAAACCGCTCGATGTCCCCATGCTCCCAGACCTCAAATCGCATCCCTTCGTCATCAAACGCTTCCAACCCAGGCGGGAGACTGGCCCCCCAATTCCCTCCTTCCTCACGCAGGATAAAGTTGTGCATATTCCAGTAGTCCACCGGGGGCTTGGTGTGATAGAGTTCGCGGTAGGTGCGGACAAACGTGTCCAGATAACGCAAACGTAACGGTGTGGGCTGGATGAGAGCCGCATTGCCCACCATGGCAGTTGGGTCCAGTTGTTTGATGAGGGTATAGGTTTTGTGGTAGACGCGGGCGTAATCTTCGGCAGGAATACCGTCTTGGCTGTAGCGGTCGACTTCGTTGCCGATAAACCAGAGCGCCCCAGGGTTCGCTAGAACGGCCTCCTCGACTGCGTCTTCCCAGTTGCCATCGATCAAGTCTTCCACGCGCAAGACGCGCACATAAGCGACCCCGGAATTAGGCGCGCCCTTGACCGTGTAGTCCAGATACCAGCCGACGTGCATCTGCGCCAGCCTGTAGTCTGCGGCGCTCTTACCATAGTCCCGCAGCACATTCACGCCAAAGCGATCATGGGGTGATCCAAATGGCGGCATTGGTACGCATGCAGTCGCCGGACCGGCGGCCTGGACCGGTGACGGGACAAAAAGGGCACCCAATAATAGCAGGGTGGGCAGGAAAACCGATACTAGACGCATCCCCATCAGGCGATGAGCGTCAACACCACGTCTCCAATGAATACGCTCAAACAAGGTTTTGGCTCCTCTCGCAGCGATATCGGCGGGCTGTGAAAATCCGTGTGGCGGAACAATCATGGTACATAATCGACGATGACGGACATAACAACCTTGACAGCAAAGACCCTCCGCCGACCGCCGCGGCAGAGTGTGCTGCAGATTCGGGGGAGCGCGTCTATTTATGTCTCTGTGTCTTCACCTCCTGAACGGCTGATTGGATCGCCGCCCATGCTTGCATGACGTGCCGGGGGAAATGGGGAGCGACTTGCGGCAAATGCGTATCGATACTTTACCATACGCAAGGCATCGCCAAAACGACTACAAGATGCCGGTTAGTCGTCGGACAAACGACGTGTAGGCTACTGGCGCATCGGGTGAGCCTCTAAACACGCCTCAAGCTACCCTCACTTCATCCAGATAGCGCTGCACAGTTTCGTGATCCTGGGTCAGCCCGGAAGCATCATACTGCGCGGCGGCTTGCTCAAAATGCGCCTGTGCATTTGTTCTGTCGCCGCGGTCATAGCAGATCCAGCCCCACGCTACATGCGTGCGTGCAGCCTCCAGGCGAGACCCCCACGAAAGCAGCGTCTCTATGCTGGCGGCCAACTGCGCTTCCGCCTCCTCCCAGCGTCCGAGACGGACCAATGCCAGACCGCAGACCTGCCTGGCCATCCCTTCAGACAGGAGGCCGCCTACCTCTGTCCTGGCGAGTTCAATCGCCGCTTCCGCACGGCTCAACGCGGCGTCCACCTCCCCTGTGGCCAGCAGGAGTTCGGCGGTCACCGCCTCCAGGATGTCCTCGCCCATCACGTCCTTGCCCAGCCGGTTTCCTGCGTCCTGGGCAGACGCCAGGCTTTGTAGGGCGTCTGCGTACAGTCCTAACCGGCCCTGCGCAAAGCTTCTGAAGCCATAGGCCCAATAGACCATGAGCCAATCGCCTATCTGCTGCGCCGCTTGCACAACCTGATCGTTTTCCGCCAACATGCGCCGCAGATCACCGCTGTACAGATAGACAATGCTGAGGAAGTGGCGCGCCTTGATCCCGATGTGACTCTCTATCTCTCCCGACTGCCTCGCCCGCTCTACGGCGCGTTGCCCCTCCGCGATCCCGGCCGCCACCTGCCCTTGGGCAGCGAGGGCGACCCCCAGGTGACCAACCGCATCTGTCCAGGCGACCCAGTTGCCCGCCTGTTCCAGCGCAGGGATGATCGGGGTCATCAGCCCTTCGACCGGGCCATACTCCCCCTGCAGCACCAAGGCCCGTCCCAGTTGCACAGAGGCGAGCGCTACAAGTTCTTCATCCCCCAACGCCTGGGCTTCGGCCAGCACCCGCTCGGCATAGGCGCGTGCCTGGCGCATGGACGTGCGCGTGCCATAGACTACCCCGATCCAGTAATGGGTGTGGGCCAGCTGCCTTTGATCGTGTAGAGCCTGGGCCAACGCTTCGGCCTGGGCCAGCCGCTCAAGCGTCCGCTCGACGTCCACCGCCATCCATGAAACCTGTACCAATTTGAGGATCGTCTCCAGGCGGGTTTGTTGGGTGGCAGCCGTTTCTGGAAGTTCCGCAAGCACCTCCAACGCCTGGCTATAATGCAACTGGGCTTCGGCGTTGGCAAATAGACGGACCGCGTCATCGCCTGCTGTCACGCAGAAATGAACGGCCTGCTCGTTCAGCCCTGTCTCCAGGGCATGTTGGGCGAGTTCTGCCGCGGGTCTGGCTTCCGCTTCCAGCACCTCGAGTGCGCGGCGGTGAAGGAACTGTCGCTTTGCCTCGCCCATCTCAGTCGCAATCACCTCACGAACCTTGTCATGTCCGATCAGGTAGGCAGCCCCCTGGCCCTCCTCTTGGCTGACCGTGCGCAACAGCCCATACTGCAAGACTTCCTCCAGAGCCGTCAGTGCATCACGCTCTTCGAGGTCAGCCACCCGGCAGATCAGATCAAAGGGAGATGCCTGTCCCAAGATCGCGCCTGCCATCAGCAGCGCATGTCCTGTAGGCGATAGCCGGTCCACCTGCGAAAGGATCAGCCGCCGCACACCGGGAGGCAGTACGTTCTGTTGTGGTATGGCGTGCAGCGCAGCCGGGTCGAGGGCCAGCCTTTCCCCCTCCGGGGTCGCCCGAACCGTGAGAACCTGACGGCTCACCAGGTCTTTGAGGGTCTCGACCAGATAAAAGGGCTGCCCCCCCGTCTCGTCAAAGAGCCACTCCCCTAGACTGATCAGCCGCGCCTGTCGGTCGCCCTTGGTTTCCTGCGGATGGGTAATGGCTTTGAGCAGGTGTATGGTCTGGTCCAGCGTCAAGGGGCCAAGGGGGAGGTCCGTTACAGGCAGGTCATGGTGTAACGCCGTGACCCACCGCGGGAGGGGGCTGGTTGTCCTCAGGGCTTCCAAGCGCAGCGAAAACAGCAAAAGCAGAGGCGTATCGCTCTCCTGCCAGCGCTGTCCTGCATAGTGCAGCGCATCCAGCGAAGCCCCATCGGCCCACTGCAGGTCGTCGATGGCAAGCACGGCTGGCGTATG
>CAZYQJ010000144.1:0-3148 GCA_964649925.1 uncultured Litorilinea sp. | reverse complement strand
ATCACAGAAGGCTTGCCCCAGACGGGTGACCGCTTCAAACAGACGGACACGGGCCGTCAGATTGTCCCCTGGGGCCTCCGGCAAAAAGGGGTAGCGCTCGCGCAGTTCCGGGAGGATGCGCGAGAGTTCGCTCAACCAGGTGGCGCTGATCAGTGCCTCCGGGGCCCGTTCTTGTTCCAGACGGCGGCTGAGGGCATGCACCAACGGCTGATAGGGGACATGCCCGCCCATCTCAAAGGCACGCCCCGTCAGCAGCGTGGCCCCCTGGTCAGCAGCCCACTCCAGAAAGGCGGATGCCAGCCGGGTTTTGCCAATCCCGGCTTCTCCCTGGATAAGTACCACCTGCGTCTGTCCTTGCTGGACATCGCGATAGCAGGCCTTGAGCGTGTCCAACTCCGCTTCACGCCCGGTTAACGGCAATGAGGCGAACAACGGTTTATTCTGCGGTGAAGCCTCCGCTTCACGGTCGTCCGGATCGTCAGGCCGGGCGGGCTGATGGGAAACAACGCTGAGTTGCTCCTCCTTGATCAACCCCAGTTCGCTGGCCTGCCGCTCAAAGAGTTCACAGAGCCGTTGTACATAATGCGCGCTGGGAAACGCCGTGCCCCGCTCCCAGCGCGTGACAATGACATCATTGGGGGCACCAATGCGTTCAGCAACCATCCTCTGAGTCCACCCCCGCTCCAGACGTGCCCGGCGCAGGAGCAAATTGGGCGTAGCCTGTGCGGCTTTTTTCCCCATCGTCCTGTCCTCCCTTCACAAACCACCGGCGGGGTCCTCCTGGTTCGCGGCGTAGCAACGCACCAGTATATCACAATGTAGCAAGCCGATAGCTACACGATAGGTCGAAGGCATTCCATCTCCCTGGCTATGGCCCTATGCTCACACAGGCTCAGGTAAGCGGTTTCTCTGGCACGAAACGCTTACCAGCGAGTAGCCATCGATTCCCTAGCTAGAAAGGAGGAAGAATGTCATCCAGCCTGATCGTCATGTTGCCGCTGCTGCCAGGGAAACAAGAAGCCTGGCGGCGGTTCTGCTAGGCGTTGGAAGGCTCACGCCGCGAAGAGTACGGCGACAGCCTGCAGCGCATGGGCATCACCAGGCAGGAGGTCTGGCTCTCACAGACCCTGCAAAGGGATCTGGTCCATCTCCACCTGCAAGTGGACCACCATGAAGGGGTAGTGACGACCTGGGCGTCCTCTGTGCGCCCCTTTGATCGCTGGCTCCGCAAACAGGTGCGCGAACTGCATGGCCTTGACCTTACGCAGTTCGCCAGATCCGTCCCTGAGTTGATCCTGGTCTGGCCGCCGAAACATGCCGAATCAGTGGTCCAGGCCGACAGGTAGAAGTAGGAGAATCAGGAGGAAACCAATGACGCTTAAGAAGAATCCCACCACTGGCGTGACCGTCGAACTCTTTGGCCCCACAGCCGAGTTCCTCACCTCGCCGGACGACGAGCGCAATGACTTCGTCGTGATTAAGGGCACAATCCCGCCGGACGCATCTGTCCCGCTGCACAGCCACGACGACACAGAGGATTTCTTCATCCTCTCCGGCATGCTTGAGGGGCTGCGGCACGACGGCACAGGCTACACCTGGGTCATCGCACGGCCCGGGGATTACATCCATGTGCCCGGCGGCGCACAACACGCCTGGCGCAACCGCTCCGACGAACCAGCGGTCACCTTGATCATCACGACCAAGAAGATCGCGCGGTTCTTTCTCGAAGTGGGCAGGCCCATGACCGATGCCCCGCGGCCGCCGACAGCCGAGGAGTTGGCACGCTTTGCGGCGGTATCCACGCAGTACGGGTACTGGAACGCGACTCCCGAAGAAAACGCAGCCATCGGGCTAGAGTTGAGCTTCTAGCGACTGTGACGCCAACTGGCCGATGCACAGGCCAGGGCAAAAAGGAGTTAACCCATGTTCGGTACGCAACGCATCTTAAGTACAGTGCTTACCTTTGCCGTGGTGGCACTGAGCGCATGCAGCGCAAGAGGGGCCGTCATAGATCGGCAGCCCGATCCACCGGTCGAGTCCGCGCCAGCGGCATCCGCCGCTCTGCCGGTCGCGGATCGGCCTGCCAATGTGGACACGCATGAGGTCACCGTTGTTGGGCGTGACTATGCGTTCGAAGCGCCTGACGAGATCCCGGCTGGCCTGACCACCTTCACCTTTCAGAACGAAGGCGAAGTCGTGCATCACGTACAGGTCGTCCGTCTGAATGATGGGGTGACCTTCCAACAACTCATGGAAGCGTTCATGCAGGGTGAAGACGCAGCGTTCCCACTGTTCATACCCGTCGGGGGCGCGTCCCTGATCGACCCAGGTGCAGTTGGGCGGGTGACGCTCAATCTGGAGCCGGGCGCGTACGCGCTGCTGTGCTTGGTCCCGGATGAGGAAGGCATCCCGCACCTGGCGCACGGCATGGCCCGCCCGTTGGCCGTCACAGGCGACGCTGCGCCAGCGCCGGAGCCGCAAGCCGACTTGACGGTCTCGATGGCCGACTTCCAGTATACGATGCCCGCGGAGGTTGAAGCCGGGCCGCAGACCTGGAAGATCGTCAACGACGGGCCGCAGCCGCACGAACTGGTGCTGCACAAACTCGCGCCGGACAAGACCGCCGACGACGTGCTTGCCTTTATCCACCAGCCGGAAGGCCCGCCGCCCTTCACCAACGCGGGCGGTATGCAGGGCTTGCCGCAGGGTGGGGCTGGCTGGGTTCACCTCGATCTCGAGCCGGGAACCTACGTCGCCATCTGCTACATCCCCGACCCGGCATCCGGCGCACCCCACCTGGATCTGGGGATGGTCAAGTCATTTACGGTCGTGAGCCATTGAGCCGGGGCCGGTAGCTAGCACCACAGGAGTCACCCCATAGGCTGGCGCTGCGGGGTGACTCCTGCCGCGCCTGGCGGCATCGGCGGGGGATGCTGCAACTGCCGTTCAGCAACTGCGCGCGGCCGTCAATCGAGTTGGGGCGGGCCGCGACGGATACGCTCCACGACCTCTTCTTCCGGCGCACTCCACAAGCCTTCAACCCACCAGGTGACACCGGCTTCCTGCCAGGCCAGAAGCGTCTCCTGGCGTTGTGTACGCTCCAGGCCAGCCGTTTCGCCGCCCACCACGATATCAAAGGGGGTGGTCA
>CAZYQJ010000143.1:0-9788 GCA_964649925.1 uncultured Litorilinea sp. | reverse complement strand
TTGTGGCGCCATATTTGCAGCGTCGGTATATTGATGGAGCGCGGATCCCAGCTGAGATCCAAAGCATGTATTTTTATACTGAGCCCACCCAGAAAAAGACAGTGCTTAACGCACCAGCAGTGGCGATCCTCGATGAGCGCCTCAAAGAGACCGACCAAGTGCTACGTTTGATGGAAGGCGCGCTAGCCCAAAATGCTAAGTCTTTGGTCATTGTGGCGATGGAAGTCAGTGGTTCGGCCCTCGGTGCCCTAGTCACCAATCACCGCCAGCCCGAAGACAAACGTAAATTGGAGATCTGCGCGGTCAAATTGAAGCCGGTAGGTCAAGAGTTGCGCTGGGCGATGACCGACTTGGCCACGCTCACCGGGGCGACGCTGTTGGGCCCTAATCAAGAACGCAGCTCAACCCGGGCTCGGACGGATGACTTAGGGCGTGCCTTGCGCTTTGAATTCTCAAACAACAGTGCCATCTTTGTAGCGCACGACACCCAACGCACTGAGACACTCGAAGAGATCGCCAAGTTGCGCAAATTTATCTCCGACTTGCCGCTGAGCGATGAAGAGCGCCCCAAGTTGATCAAGCGGCTGGGCACCCTAACCGGTGGCGTCGGCGAATTGAAGATCGGTGCACACACCAAGGGTGAACGTGAATTACGCCAAGTTCAGTCTGAACGGGCCTTCAAGGTGTTGTCCGAAGCGTTGCGAGGTGGGGTGGTTGCCGGTGGTGGTGCAGCATTTCTCCATGCCAGCTCCTCTCTGATCACCGCCGCGGCCGCCGAGCCTGATGAAGATGTCGCGGAAGGGATGCGCGTCTTGGCGCGTTCCTTGAGCCAACCATTGCGACAGATTGTGATCAATTCGGGCCATACCGCGCCGGAAGTGGTGGTCAATCAGGTTCGCGAGGGCGATATTAAGACCACCTACAATGCACTCAACCACCAAGTAGTCTGTGCGTACGAACAAGGGATCTTGGATGCAACGGATGTGCTAGCCAAGGTGCTGCATATTGCATCTAGTGGGGCAATGATGGCACTCTCGACTGATGCCATCGTCTACCACAAGAAGCCCAAAGAAGAGATGACGCCCTAACCTACTGCTTGTTTTCTAACTGGGATTTGGATATTGTTATGCCGATCATTCTATCACTCGCCCAAACTGAAACGGGCATCTGGGCTGCGGGGCCAGAGGGTCTCTTTAAACTAAATGGGCATGGTCTAGAGGCCGTGCCCCAACCCCAACATGAATTAGCATGCTGCGGAACCGACGGTTCGCGCATTTTGGTGGGCGGTATGCCCCACGGCACCGCCTTCAGCTTGGATGCAGGTGGCAATTGGCAAGCTTCGTGGATGGATGGTGTGCAGGCCAGTGTGCTCTGCATGGCTGCCGATCCGCACGTCGTTGAAAGTGGTGTCTTGCTAGCCGGTACCTCCGGGTCGGGCATTTTGCGTTCGGCCAATCGCGGCTATGGCTGGCAGCTCTGCAACTTTGGCTTGCAAGATTATACAATTCTCGCCCTCACTTGGGCACCACCTGCCCCGGCCAGTGCTTGGCCGCGCTGGGAGGTCGTTTTTGCCGCTACCGAAGATGGCATCTATCGTTCGCCGAATGGCGGGCGCGGCTGGCGCCGTGCTGAAGGCTTGAGCGGCGTTGTCCAAGCAGTTGCGGTCGCTCCTGACTTTCATCAAAGTGGCATTGTGTTGGCCGGCACGGAAGATCAGGGGCTCTGGCGCTCGACCGATGGAGGACGTTCATTCGCTGCTGTAAGTGATGGCCCCACACGCGTCGATGCGATCACCGCCTATGCGCATGGCTGGTTATTGAGCGATGCCGAAGGGCTCTGGCGCTCTAACGACAGCGTAACGTGGACGCGGGTCGCCGACAGCAAGCCAGCACTAGTCTTACTCAATACGCCCGAGGGCGTCTGGGCTGGTGGCGAGTATGGCGTAGAGCAAGTGGCCCAGGCATAATTAGCGCCTTTTGCTTGTGCATACATTTTTCTAACACAACGTTAGCAAATCACTTATGTAAAAGAGGCAAAAAGCCCTCTATATTTCTCAATAGAATTTGCACAAGCGTTGACAATACGGTATAGTACAGTCCGTTAGCACTCCCTACCATCGAGTGCTAACGGACTATCTTTTTGTCTATAACTGCATTCTGTCTAGATTAGATTGTTCAAGGAGAAAAATCCATGAACCTGAAACCGCTCGGCGATCGTGTCGTGGTGGAGCCGATTGAGCAGCAAGAACAAACCAGCACGGGGATCTTCCTGCCCGAAACCGCTAAGGAAAAACCCCAAGAAGGTAAAGTCGTGGCTGCTGGCCCCGGCGCCCGCAAAGAAAATGGTGACCGCATCTCGATGGACGTAAACGTTGGAGATACTGTGCTGTATGCCAAGTACTCCGGCACCACCATCAAGCTGCAAGGCAAAGAGTATTTGATCCTCAAAGAGAGCGACGTGTTGGCCATTGTGACCAACGGTGCGTAGTTCTAACCGCTGACGAGCAAGACCGATCCGGGGTCGCTAAATTTATATAGCCCCTACTCGGTTGAAGGCTTGTCTGCAAGATTCGTATTCATTCGTTTACAGAAACATTGACTGTTCGTACAGGAGAGATAAAATATGGCGAAGCAAATCGTTTTCGAGGATGCTGCGCGAAGGAAGCTGAAAGCTGGTGTCGATGCGCTGGCCAATGCCGTTAAGACCACACTTGGTCCCAAGGGTCGCAACGTAGCCCTGGACAAGAAGTGGGGTAGCCCCACTGTCACCCACGACGGTGTAACCGTGGCCAAGGAGATCGAACTCGAAGATCCCTTTGAGAACATGGGCGCGCAGTTGCTAAAGGAAGCTGCCACCAAGACCAATGATGTCGCTGGTGACGGCACCACTACTGCCACCGTTTTGGCCCAGGCCATTGTCACCGAAGGTCTCAAGAACGTGACCGCCGGTGCCAACCCGATGCAGATCAAGTGGGGTATCGAAGCTGGTCGCGATGCAGTCGTCAAGGCGCTGCGCGAAATGGCAACCCCGATCTCCGGCAAGGATGGCATGGCTCAGGTCGCCTCGAACTCCGCCCAGGACAAATTCATCGGTGAATTGATCGCCGGTGTGATGGACAAGGTCGGCAAAGACGGTGTCATCACCGTCGAAGAGAGCAAGGGCCTCGAATTTGAAACCGAATATGTCGAGGGTATGCAGCTCGACCGCGGTTACCTCAGCCCCTACTTCGTCACCAACTCGGAGCGCATGGAAGCTGAGATCAACAGCCCCTACATCCTGATCACCGACAAGAAGATCAGCAGCGCCCAGGACATTGTCCCGACGCTGGAGAAATTGGTGCAAATTGGCAAGCGCGAATTGGTCGTGATCGCTGAAGACGTGGACGGCGAAGCGCTGGCCACGCTGGTGCTCAACAAGCTGCGCGGCATGGTCAATGCCCTGGCGATCAAGGCCCCGGGCTTTGGCGACCGCCGCAAGGCCATGCTGGAGGATATTGCTATCCTGACCGGCGGCAACGTCATCACCGAGACGTTGGGCCGCAAGCTCGACAGCGTCATGCTGGAGGACCTGGGCCGCGCCACACGCATCGTCAGCACCAAGGATGACACCACCATCGTCGGCGGCGCAGGCGAATCGAGCGCCATCCAGGGCCGCATTGCCCAGATTCGCGCCGAGATCGAAGCCAGCACCAGCGACTATGACCGCGAAAAGCTGCAGGAGCGTCTGGCCAAGCTGGCCGGTGGCGTTGCCATCATCCGCGTCGGCGCTGCCACCGAGACCGAACTGAAGGAAAAGAAGCACCGCGTCGAGGACGCGCTGAGCGCGACCCGTGCCGCCGTGGAAGAGGGCATTGTCCCCGGTGGTGGTGTGGCGTTGATCAACGCCATTCCTGCCCTGGACAAGATCGACCTTGACGGCGATGCCGCCACGGGTGTCCGCATCCTGCGCCGCGCCCTGGAGGAACCGACACGCATGATCGCCACCAACGCCGGTCTGGACGGCCCGGTGGTCATCGAGCGGGTGCGCGCCCTGCACGGCGAAGGCAAGCTGACCGTCGGCTACGACGTGCTCCAGAATGATTACGTCGATATGCTGGAGGCCGGTATCACCGACCCCGCCAAGGTCACCCGCAGCGCGGTGGAGAACGCCTGCTCGATCGCAGCCATGATCCTGAGCACCTCCGCCCTGGTCACCGACATCCCTGAGCCGGAGAAGCCAATGCCGGCCGGTGATGGCATGGGGATGGGCATGTAAGATCAGCCCTGGGCCGGATATCCCGGCACAAGGGATCAGGGGCAGCGCCCATGTCGCGGACGCTGCCCCTTTTGTATGGACCGCGTAACGCTGTTTCCATCTAGGTCATGCCCGCGCATCTATGGTATCCTAACCAAGTTGGCGTTAGGACGGTCTAGTGCGTTATAGGAAAGAGAGCCACGATGGATACAACATCGAACGACTCCCGATTGAACGGAACCCATTTTGCCGATACCCAGGGAACACTGGGCGAGGCGTTGCGCCACATTATATCCAGAATCCAGGGCGAGGAGATCACCCTGCGCGAGTTGTTGGTTCTGGTAGGCGAACAAGGGCTGCTGCTCTTTTGCATTGTGCTGACCCTGCCCTTCCTGCTGCCGGTTTCAATTCCCGGCGTCAGCACCGTCTTTGGGATCGTGATTATCTTGGTTGGCATCGGCATCACCCTGAACCGCGTGCCCTGGCTGCCTGCCAAGTTGATGGAACGCCCGATCCGCAATGAGCATCTTGTGCCCACGCTGGAAAAAGGCATTCAACTGGCCGAACGTATGGAACGCTGGCTCCAGCCGCGCCTGATCCGCATCACCTCCGGGGCGATTGCCAACCGCATGAACGGCATGGCACTGACGCTCTCCGGCGTGCTGCTGCTCTTCCCGCTCAGCTTTATCCCCTTCTCCAATACCCTGCCTGGCGTGGCAGTGATGCTGCTGGCGTTGGGCATGCTGCAGCGCGACGGCTATTTTGTGGTCGCCGGTTATCTCGCCTTGGTCGCCACGATCCTCTACTTTGGCGGGCTGGCCCTGGCGGTTGTTATGGGTGGACAAACCCTGCTTCCCAACCTAATGCCCTGACCCGTCCTGCGCTGCATTGGCCTATGAACCACCGCTGAATCTGGAAAGGACGATCTGTCATGTCGCTGCCGACGCGCGCCGAAGCCTATGCCCTGCTCTGTGAGTGGGTGGAGAGCGAAAGCCTGCGCCGCCACATGCTGGCAGTGGAAGCCGCACTGCGCGCCTATGCCCGTCACTTTGGCGAGGATGAAGAGTTGTGGGGGCTGACCGGCCTGCTGCATGATCTGGACTACGGGCGTCACCCCGACATGGACGACACAGAAAACGGCCATCCCCGCACTGCGCTGCGCCTCTTCCGCGAGCGCGGCTATCCGCCTGAATTGATCCATGCCGTGGAGGCGCACGCCACCTTTCTGGGCGTGCCGCGTGAGAGCAAGCTGGACAAGGCGCTGCTGGCCTGTGACGAATTGACCGGCTTGATCTTAGCCTGCGCCTATGTGCGCCCCGACCGCGACCTGCGCCAGGTGAAGGTGAGTTCGGTCAAAAAGAAGTGGAAAGACCGCAAGTTCACCGAGGCCATTGACCGCGAGGAAAACCTGCAGTTCATCGAAGAACTAGACGTGGACTTCGACGAGCATATCGGCCGCGTCCTGGCCGCCATGCAGGGGATCGCGTCCGAATTGGGCGTAGGGGGAGAATAGTCACCGTGGGGCGATTCCTCGGTGAGGGCAAGTGACTTCTAGCGACCCCACTAGAATTCCCCTATAACCACCCCAGCCCCAGCACGTCGCGCAGCGCCGGGAAGGGGAAGAAGATCATCACCAGCATAAAGATCACGGCCGCGACCACCACGGCAATATCGACGGGGCGCGCATGGAGTTCGACAAACTTGGTGCGCCCCGCGCCACTCACATAGCCGCGCGCCTCCATCGCCAGCACCAGGTCTTCAGCGCGACGAAACGCCCCCAAGAAGAGCGGCACGATCAGCGGCAGCACAGATCGCAGCGTCTTGTCGGGCCGCCAGAAGCTTGCACCCACATCGGCCCCGCGGCTGGCCTGCGCCTTCATGATGCGCTCCAACTCCTCGGCCAGCGTGGGCACAAAGCGCAGGGTGATCGTCAGCACCAATGCCAGTTCATGTGAGGGCACGCCAAAACGCCGGAATGGGGCCAGCAGCCGTTCGACCCCGTGGGTCAGTTCGGTGGTCGTGGCGGTCATGGTCACCAGGCTGGTCAGGAAGATAAAGGCGATGATCCGCAGCAGGCTGATGGCGATCAGGTGCAGGCTGTAGCGCGTGATGCGAAACCAGCCCCATTCATAATAGACACGGCCCGCCGGTTCGCTGCTGCCCAAAAAGAGAAACTGCATCACAAAGATAAAGACTAGCACGGGCAGCCCCAAGAGCAGCCCGCGCCAGATATAGCCAAAGGGAATGCGCGCCAGCCACGCAATGCCCATCACCGCGGCTAAAAAGATCAGGTTGGCGATCAACGAGGTGTTGAACGAGATCGCCAGTGTCAGCAGCACCGCAGCCAGCAGCTTGGCGCGCGGGTCCAGACGGTGGACGACGGACCCGGTGGGGATGTATTGGCCGATAGTGACATTGCGCAGCAGTTCAAAGTTGTACACGGCTGCCCTCCAGCCAGTTGACCAGCAGCCGCTCGGCCTGGTCCACGGTATAGACGGCCACGCCTGGAGAGATCACGCCCGCCTGTGCCAGCCGTTCGGCCAGGATCGCCGCCGCAGGCAGGCCCAGCCCTAACTCGCGCAGCATAGCACTATGCGAAAACACCTCCCCCGGCGTCCCAGCTAACACCGTCTTGCCCCCCGCAATTACGTACAGCCGGTCACACAGCGCGGCCAATTCTTCCATGTTGTGCGAGATGATCACCAGCGTGATGCCCTGCGCTTGCAGCCGCACGATGTAGTCCAGCAACTGGCGGCGGCCCTGCGGGTCCAGCCCTGCCGTTGGCTCGTCCAGCACCAGCACGCGCGGCTCCAAGGCCAGCACCCCGGCCAACGCCACGCGGCGCATCTGCCCGCCGCTGAGACTAAAGGTCATACGGTCCTTGAACTCGACAAAATCCAGCCCCACCGCTTCCATGGCATGGCGCACGCGCTCGCGCACCGCTTCGGCATTCAGCCCCAAATTGCGCGGGCCAAAGGCAATATCATCGCCCACAAACCGCTCAAAAAGCTGCGCCTCTGGGAACTGGAAGAGCAGCCCCACCTGGCGGCGAATGGCGCGTATATCGGTCTTGGGGTCGCTTACATCCTGCCCCATGACGGTGACGCGGCCCCCGTGTGGGCGCAGCAAAGCGTTCAAATGCTGCACCGCGGTGGATTTGCCGGACCCGGTGTGGCCCAAGATGCCGACGATCTCGCCGGGGTAGATGGCAAGCGAGACATCATGCAGGGCGCGCACTTGCAGCGGCGTGTCACGCATGTAGTCGTGGACGAGGTGTTCGACCTGGATCAGCGGGGCCGCGGCGGACGCGGCTTGGGCCGGGTGCGGGTCGAGCGCGGCCAGTTCCGTGAGCGCGGCATCGGGCAGAGGCCGGGCCGGGCGGAGGCGCAGCGCAGCCTCCGCTACCTCGTCCACGGTCAGCAGGTCGGGCGGGAAATCGGGATAGCGCGCATGCAGCCGCAGCGCTAGTTCCGTGGCGGGCGGCACATCCAGCGACAGGGCGCGCAGCCGGTCTACCTGGCGAAAGAGTTGGCGCGGCGTCCCTTCCAGCGCAATCTGCCCATCGGCCATCACCAACACGCGGTCAGCCTCCACCACTTCGCGCATAAAATGGGTGATGGCGACGACCGTGACACCCCGTTCGCGGTTCAGGCGGCGCACCGTCTCCAACACTTCCTGGCGGCCCAGCGGGTCCAGCATGGCAGTGGATTCGTCCAGCACCAGGACTTCGGGCTGCATCGCCAGCACGCCCGCAATACAGATGCGCTGCTTCTGCCCGCCGGAAAGCAGGTGAGGGGCACGGTGACGGTATGCGCTCATCTCCACCTGGTCCAACGCCCAATCGACGCGGCGGATCATCTCCGCCCGGGGGATGCCCAGGTTCTCCGGGCCAAAGGCCACGTCCTCTTCGACAATCGTGGCGACGATCTGGTTGTCGGGCGTCTGAAAGACCATACCCACCGTGGAGCGGATGTCGCGCCACTGGGCAGGGTTACGCGTGTTCCACTCCTTGACCCAGACCTGGCCCGCGCTGGGCTGTAAGAGTGCGTTCAGGTGCTTCGCCAACGTTGACTTGCCCGACCCGTTATGGCCGACGATGGCGACGTACTCGCCCGGCTCCACGCGCAGGCTGACCCCGCGCAACGCCTCCACGGGTTCGCCGCTGCCTGCGGGGTAGGTATAAGAGAGGTCTTCAACGCGCAGGATGGGAGTCACGGATTAGAGAATTTCTACGGTATTTAACATTTCTTCCGGCGACAGGATTTCGTAAAGCAACCGCAGCCGTTCCACCATATACCCAACACTGTGCCGATGCGGCACAACAAAGGCAATCCCGGCATGTTCGACCCCGGCTGCATGCAGCCGGAGAAAGTCTGCGTCGCCGGTCACGAATACGCGTCCAGTCGTTCTCGCATACTCTATGTGATCATGGTCTGTAGCCTGGCGCAACCCTACTTCAGAGGGTGTGGTGACATCTATTGCATATTGGCGTAGGGCTTTGGCGACTGCGCTTGGAATGTGTTCGTCTATATGAAAACGGATGCGGTCATCCACTGCGCAGCCGATCTAGTTTGGCTTTCAGCTTAGAAGGGTTTTCTTGAGCAACGGCAGCAATATAGGTGTCATCCTCGGCCAACCGGGCGTCAATCTCCGCCTGATGGTCAAAGTAATAAGCCAAAGCCGCATGCACGCTGGCGAGCGACAGGTTATATTCCGCCGCAATCTCTGCGACCGATTTGCCCATCTTGAGATGCAGCAGGGCTATATCTGAAACCGTCACACGCGTTCCCGCAATGTGTGGAACGCCGCCGCGTACGCCTGGCGTGGCTACAATGTGTTCGACAGTTGTCAGTTGCATTGAGCACTCCTATCTCTCAGTCCGTCAGCAACACCAGATTGTTACGGTGGATCGCTTCTTCGCCGTAGGTATATCCCAACCGGTCAGCGATGTCGGCGGATCGACACCCGGCGATGCGGCGCAGGTCATCGCTGCCATAGGCCACCAGCCCGCGCGCCAGTTCGCGATGCGTCTGATCCAGAATCGTCACCGTGTCGCCGCGGTCAAACTGCCCTTCCACGGCCACGATCCCCGCGGGGAGCAGGCTGCGCCCCCGCTTGCTGACCGCAGCCACAGCCCCGGCGTCAATCACCACGCTGCCCGCCGGTTTGGGACCGGCCAAAATCCAGCGTTTGCGGCTTTCCGGGCGGGATTCCAAAGCCACAAAACGCGTGCCCACCGTCTCGCCGCGCGCCACGCGCAGCAGCACATCCGGCTCGCGGCCGGAGGCGATCACCACGTCGATCCCGGCATGGCGCGCCACATTGGCCGCGGCCAGTTTGGTGACCATGCCGCCCACACCCAGCCCGGTGCTGGTGCCGCCTGCATGGGCGCGCAGTGCCTCGTCAATATGATGCACTTCAGGGATCAGCCGGGCGTCGGGGTGCAGCCGCGGGTCAGCGGTATACAACCCCGGCTGGTCGGTCAGGATGATCAGCAGGTCGGCGTTGGTCAACGTCGCCACCAGGGCTGACAGGTTGTCGTTATCCCCCACCTT
>CAZYQJ010000142.1:0-9822 GCA_964649925.1 uncultured Litorilinea sp. | reverse complement strand
CCCTGCGCGGTTCAACTCAAAGACGCGGTCTTCCAGAGCGTGGGCGCGCAGCCGGGCCGCAGTGCCGCCAAAGGTGTTCGTCTCGATAATTTGTGCCCCAGCCTCAATGTAGGCGGCATGAACGGTGCGAATCCGGTCGGGATGCTCCACGTTCCACAACTCCGATGCCCCGCCGCCGCCTAACCCCGCAGCCTGGAGCATGGTCCCCATAGCGCCGTCGCCCAGCACCACCTCACCCGCAGCCAATCGCTCAAGCAAGCCGTGTTCAGCCATCATTTTGCTCCCTTGCATTGATTTGAGCCGATCATGCGCCCGTTTGGCGCGCCCGCGTCACCTGCCGGTTGCGGGCAGACGCAGCCTGCCATCCCGCCCAGCGCGCGGCATCCCAATGCGTCTGCGCGTTTTTCATCCACGCTTCTACATGTGGAAACGCATCGATGCTGTGCGGGAAGGGCATCGACGCCACAAATTCATCCTGAAACGCCGCTTCGCCCGCGGTCTCTACATAGGTTACCCCGCGCGCCGCCCGGTCAGCTTCATCGCGCAGCCGGTGGTCAAGCAGCATCATGCGCGCGCCGTCGCCCGCGGCGTTGCCGATGGCCTTGACCTGTCCCAAGGGACAATCCGGGATCAGCCCCAGGATCATAGCGTGCTTCGGGTTAATATAGCTGCCAAAGCCGCCCGCCAACGCAATCCGGTCTACCGCCTGCACGCCGAGCCGCTGCATCAGCAGTTTGGCCCCGGCATAAAGCGCAGCCTTGGCCAGTTGGACCGCGCGAATGTCGTCGCTGTGGATCACGATCTCCTGGCCTGTGCTGGTTTCATGCGCCCAGGCCAACACAAACTCGCCCTTGCTTGTGCCGTCCAGGCCGAGCCGCAGCCGGGGATGCGCCAGTTGGCTAAAGCGGCCTTTGGGCGTCAACAGCCCGGTCAGCAGCAGTTCCCCCACGGCCTCGATAATGCCCGATCCACAGATGCCCGCGGCGCGCAACGCAGGGCGCAGCGCATCTGCACGCCGCGCCGCCCGCCGCTCCTTGGGCGAGAGGCCATCCACGTCGCCGGATGATCGATCCGTCTGTTCGCTGCTGGTGATCCACTCCTCGCGCCCGATGATGCGGTAGCGGACTTCAAGCGTCGCCGGGTCAATGCGCACGCGCTCAATCGCCCCATCTGCAGCGCGCATCCCATGCCGGATCTGCGCGCCCTCAAAGGCTGGCCCGGTCGGGCTGCTGGCGCTGAGCACCTGCATGCGGTTGCCCAACAGGAGTTCGCCGTTGGTCCCTACGTCCAGCACCAGTGTCATCGCATCCTGGCGATAGGGCGCTTCCGCCACCAGCACCGCCACGTTGTCCGCGCCCACATGCCCTGCCTCGCAGGGAGGGATATAGACATTGGCCCCTGGAGCCAAGGCCAGCCCCAGGTCGCGCGCCTTGACCACCACCGCGGCATGGGTCGCCAGGCTAAAGGGCGTACCGCCCAACTCGCGCGGGTCCATGCCGAGCAGCAGATGGTGCATCGTTGTGTTGCCCACCAGCACCATCTCCACCAGCGCATCAGGCGCAACCCCGGCGTTGGCGCATGCATCCTGTACAAGCCCGTTCAATCCCTCGATCAAGGCGTTGTGCATTCGCGCCACACCGTCAGGGTGCAGCATCCCATAGCTGACCCGGCTCATCAGGTCTTCGCCAAAGGGCACTTGGGGGTTCATCCGGTCGGCGGTTGCCAGCACTTCCCCGGTGCGCAGGTGGCACAGATGACCGGCCAGCGTCGTCGTCCCCACATCCACAGCCATGCCGTAGATCGCATCATGAAAGCCAGGCTGCACGCGCACGACTTCCTGGCGGTTATACACGGTCACCGTCACCGCCCGGTTGGCTGCCGCCAACGCGGCTTGCAGTGTCCGCAGCGCCGCCAGGTCGATCCGGATTCCTTCCAGACCGTGGACGCGCGCCAGTTCTGCCTGCAACCGCTCCCAATCACCGCGATGGTCGCGCAGGTCCGCCGGGGGCAGTTCCACATAAAAGAGGCGCATGGCCGCATCCACTGCCACGGCCCGCGCCACGCCCGGCCCCTTGCGAACCACCTGCTTGCGGACCTGGCTTTCCTCTGGAACGCGGATCACCAGATCCGCCAGGACAGAACAGGCGCAACTCAAGCGGGCATTGGGGGCAAAGCCATGGCGCGCTGCATAGTCGCGCTCACGCGCCCCTGCGGCGGAGAGGTGATCCGCCGCAGAAACCACGTCGTACTTGGCGAACTCGCCTTCCTCCACCAATACCTTGCACTTGCCACAGGTCTGATGCCCGCCGCAGATCGATTCGATCTCGACGCCGAGCCGCCGTGCGGCCTCCAACAGGTTGTCGCCAACGGCCACCGCACCCTGGCGTCCGTTGGGCTGGAAGATCAGGCGCGCTTGCGCCGGTGTCTTTGCAACAGAAGGTGGCTGGTCAGAATTGGGGTTTCTGTGGTCGCCCATGCATCCTCAACGAAAGGTGTGGTCTTGGCCGGGGAACGCCCGGCACGCAGGTTGTAGGTTCATTATACGCCAGGCGCGGCCCGATACCCTATCAGTTCACACGCGGCCCCCGATGACGTTAGCGTCTACCAAGCCTCGTACGGCTGCAGGGGCTGGGCGTACCCGTGATACAATCGGGCCGAACAATTCAAGCGGCCCCTGTTTTCGGTCACCCTTCTGGACAAGGAGATTTGCAAATGCAGGCCATCGATCATCGCCAGATGGACGGCATTCTATTCACAGACCTCTACCAACTCACCATGGCCCAGGTCTATTTCCGGGTTGGACTCCACGAATCCGAAGTCCTATTCGATCACTTCTACCGCCGCAATCCCGACTATGACAGCCATCAAGCAGGCTACTGCATTTATGCCGGGCTGGAGTGGCTGGTGGATTGGATACAGCAGACACGCTTCGAGCCGGACGACATCGAATACCTGCGCGGCCTGGTGGGCGATTCGGGCAACCGTCTCTTTGCAGATGACTTCCTCGACTGGCTACGCCGCTACGGCGACTTCAGCGGCATCACGCTGCGCGCCGTCCCCGAAGGGCGGGTCGTCCACCCCAACGAGCCGTTGACGGTTGTTCAAGGCCCGCTCGCCATGGCCCAAATCCTGGAGACCCCGCTGCTTAACGCCCTCAATTATCCGACACTCATCGCCACCAAAGCCTCACGCATTGCTGAGAGCGGGCGCGGGCGCGCCATCCTCGAATTTGGGATGCGCCGCGGTCAGGGGCGCGGGGCCAATGCCGGTGCACGCGCCGCGCTGATCGGGGGGGCAAAGTTCACCTCGAACGTAGCCGTCTCGCGCGCCTTGAACGTGCCCCCCAAGGGAACCCACGCCCACAGCATGGTGCAGCTCTTTATGACGTTGGGCGAAGGCGAGTTGGGGGCATTTCGCGCCTATGCCGATGTCTACCCCGACAACTGCCTGCTCCTGGTAGACACCGTGGACACGCTGCAGAGCGGCGTGCCCAACGCCATTCGTGTCTTTGAGGAACTGCGGCGCAAAGGTCACCGCCCGGTGGGCATTCGGCTGGACTCAGGCGACCTGGCCTATCTGAGCATCCAGGCCGCCAAGATGCTGGACGAGGCAGGCTTTCCCGATACCAGTATTGTCCTTTCGGGCGACCTGGACGAACTGGTTATCTGGCAGATCATCACGCAGATCGGTGCGGAGGCCCCGCGCTATGGCGTAGACCCTGACCGCCTGATTGACCGCCTGATCTATGGCGTGGGGACGCGCTTGATCACCTCGTGGGGAGAACCCGCGCTGGGCGGCGTCTATAAGCTAGTCGCCGTGCGCGAGAACGAACACTGGAATTCCGCCATCAAGATATCCGATACGCCCGCCAAGGTCCCCAACCCAGGGGCCAAGCAGATCTGGCGGATCTACGACTACCGCGGCAAAGCGACTGCCGACCTGCTCTGTCTGGAAGATGAAGACCCAACCCAGTCCGATTCGCTGATGCTGCGCCATCCGATGGACCATGCCAAATTCCGTACCATCGCAGCCGCCGACATTTCGGCCATGGAAAAACTGCACGTCGATGTGCTGCGCCAGGGCCAGCTAGTCTATGAATTCCCTTCGCTCGAAGCCGCGCGCCGCCAGCGCGATGAGGATATCGCACGGCTGGACCCCGGCATCTGCCGCCTGGTCAACCCGCACATCTATCATGTGTCGTTGACCCAAAAGCTTTGGGACCTCAAACAGCAGTTGATCGCCGAGGCACGCCTGTCTACCGTACACTAGCGCACGCGCCGGGGCCGGTCCTCCTCCTCCGTCCAGGACTCCACCACCAGCCGGAAGATATCCGACTCGGTAATGATGCCCACTGCTTGTCCCCCGCTAATCACCGGGAGGCCGCTCACCTGATATTCAAGCATTCGCTCGGCGGCCTCCTGGATGGTATCCTCGGGATCGACTGTCACGGGGTCGTAGGTC
Organism: uncultured Litorilinea sp.; assembly: GCA_964649925.1. Lineage (GTDB taxonomy): Bacteria > Chloroflexota > Anaerolineae > Caldilineales > Caldilineaceae > QEUY01. The sequence goes on along the minus strand of CAZYQJ010000142.1, from coordinate 5,361 downwards.
ATGACATCGCGCACCTTGCGCGTCACCATGGCCAGCCGGGTCTGGTCATCCGCTTCCTCCAACGGGTCAGGGATGCCGCGCATGATATCGCTCAGCGTCACGATCCCGATCAACTCGCCGTTTGTGACCAGCAACCGGCGGATCTCATGCTCGCGCATCAACTCATATGCTTGCGCCAGTGAGGCGTTGGCAGACACCTTCACAGGGTCTCGACTCATCCAATCACAGACCTGCATCTGGTAGCGCTGCATCGACGCCTCCAATCCTAGATGACCCGCGTTCGGACTAGCAACACCGGGACCTCCGAGAAGCGGACGACCCCATTAGCGACACTGCCCAAGAAGTGACCTGGCCCGGACTGGCTGCCCACGATGACCAGGTCGTAATGGCCGTCATGCGCCGTGCGCAGGATCGATTCGGGCACAGTCCCCCGCTCCAGCATCAGCACATCCTGGCTCATGCCCTGTCTTTCCAACTGGGCGCTCCAGCCGTGCAGCAGCGTGGAGAGGTGAGTCCCCTGGGCCATCACTTCCTCCAACGACAAGGACGCAGACAGCGGTTCGTCGCCTGCCATCGGGGAAAGATAGGAAGCCGCCGACGGCGGGACAACGTGCAGCACGGTCAAATCGGCATCGGTGGCCCGCGCCAGTTGCACCGCCACATCCACCACCACCGTGTCATCGACCGCCACACAGGCCAGGATGCGGCGCAGCCGCTTGCGATGGCCCTTCACCATCCACACCGAAGTCGGAGCGTGCTGAACCACTTGCTGGGCCGTCTGGCCAATGGCCGTAGCCGCAATCGCGCCGCGGTCATGGAACGGCCCCATGATTAACAGGTCCGTAGGCTCACTAGAAAGCCACTCCAGCAACACCTCATCGGCAAAGCCGACCAGCGGCACGATGGGCGGTCGCGGTTCCAGATGCGCCACCATCGCGTGTACCTGTTCCATCAGCCTTTGCGCTTTGCTTGCCGGGTCGCGATCGCTCGCGATTGCCAACACCGTCAGCTTGGCATTCAGAGTCTGAGCCAGGTCCAGCGCCACCGGGATTGCCTGTTGGGCCAGTGTAGAGCCATCGGTGGCCACGGCGATGCGCAATTGTGCGCCTGTTCCCAGCGACATCGCGAGTTCATCGCCGGGCGCACGCTGTGCGTGGGGTTCGCTCACGCTGCGCATCAGCAATACCGGCACAGTGACCCCGCGCAACACTCGCTCGGCCACACTCCCCAACACCAAGCGCCCGATCCCTGAACGCCCATGGGTCGCCATTGCCACCAGATCGATATCCTCGTCGTTGACAAAGTCGATGATGCGTTGGGCAGCATCCCCAAAATGCACTTCGACGTCTACCTTATACCCTTCCTGTTGCAGCCGCTCCGCATCCACACGCAGCGCGTCCATCAGCGCGGTGCGCAGCGATTCCCGCTCCTTGGAAGCATCGCTGAACTCAGCCTCCAGCGCACGGTTGTACGCCTCATAGCTGCCCGCCACCTGCATCGTACCGGCCAGCGCATCCTGCGGGGACACATCTGGCGCGATGGTGGGCGGAAAGGCCGCACGGAACAGGATCAGGTGTACATCTTTTGGGTCGAAAAAGGTACGCACGACACGTACGATTTGCCGGCTGAACTCCGATCCGTCTAGTGGGATCAACACCTTGCGTTTCGACATAGCAATGTCTCCTCTAAAACCACGGCTCGTCCGCATGATCCACTCGCCATTGAGTTGGTGTGGACATCCGTTGCAGGCGTGACCGGCAAAAAATCATACGGAACCTGTATCCAACACCCATCTAAGCCAGGCGGGCCCCGGTCGGGTCCTGCCGCCACGACTGCAAAACCTTCATATAGTTGGCACGTTCAAAGGCAGCCGGCTCTGCGACATTGCGCTGGCTCATGCTCCCCTGCATCTGCGCCACCGATTCGTACTCGTTCTCGTCCATCCACTGCTGAAGCTCACCGACGATCTGGCCGATCCGCTGCTCGCCGTTGCGAAGCAGTTCCGATGCCATCATCGTAACTTTGGCTCCAGCCATCAGCCCCTTCAACACATCTGTATACGTATGCACGCCGCTCGTAATGGCAAAGTCAACAGGCACTTGCCCATAGAGAATGGCCACCCAACGCAGCGGCAAACGCAACTCATGGGAACTGCTCAACACCAAATTGGGCACAACTTCCAGCACATCCAGATCAAAATCGGGCTGGTAGAAACGGTTGAACAACACCAGCGCGTTGGCCCCGGCGTCGTGCAGACGGTTTGCCATGTTGGCAAAGGCACTGAAATAGGGCCCCAGCTTGACCGCAACTGGAATCTGCACGCTCGCCTTCACATCGCGCACCACGTTCAGATACATCTCCTCGACATCATGACTGTCAAGCGTGGGGTCGGTCGGGATATAGTAGATGTTCAGCTCCAGACCATCCGCACCCGCTTCCTGCATATAGCGGGCATATTCGATCCATCCCCCAGACGACACGCCGTTCAAACTGGCAATGATCGGCACCTCCACCGCAGCCTTGGCCTTGGCGATGAGGTCAAGATAGCCCTCCGGCCCGACGTTGTACGATGTCATGGACGGGAAGTAATCAAGCGCCTCTGGATAACTCTCTGTGCCATAGCTCAGATAGTGGTCGAGCGCCTGGCTTTCGGCCATGATCTGCTCTTCAAATAGCGAGTACATCACAACCGCCGATGCACCTGCATCCTCAAGGCGGCGAATTCCGTCCAGTGTGGTCGACAGCGGCGAAGCGGAAGGAACCACCGGGTGTTTCAGGGTCATGCCCATATAGGTCGTTGACAAATCCATGTTCAAAGCTCCGTAGTGTGAATGGCTGCGGGACTTAGGGGGCATCGGCCCCGGCCTGGGCCGGAGCCGATGCGATCTATCAATGGGCTAGGCTTCCTGACGCGACCGCGCTAGGTCCTCGTACCGCTGCCAGCGTTCATTGACGAACTCCTGGGCCGCCTGTAGCAGTTCGTCCGCCGTCTCCGGGTCCGACTGCACCAACATGCGATAGCGGTTCTCGTTATAGGCATAGTCGCGCAGCGGAATCTTCGGGGCCTTGGAATCCAATTGGAACGGATTCTTGCCCTCCAGCTTCAGCCGCGGGTCATAGCGGTAGAGCGGCCAATAGCCCGACTCAGTTGCCAACCGCTGCTGCTCCATGCCCTTCGCCATGTTGATCCCATGCGAGATGCAGTGGCTGTACGCAATGATGAGCGATGGGCCAGGATACGACTCCGCCTCCTGGATGGCCCGCACCGTGTGGGCGTCATTGGCCCCCATGGCGATGTGAGCGACATATACATTGCCATAGCTCATCGCCATCATGCCCAAGTCCTTCTTGCCGGTCGTCTTGCCGCCAGCCGCGAACTTGGCAACCGCGCCCAAGGGCGTCGCCTTGGACGACTGGCCGCCGGTGTTGGAGTAGACTTCCGTATCCAACACCAGGACGTTGACATCGCGGCCGCTGGCCAGCACATGATCCAGCCCACCATAACCGATATCATAGGCCCAGCCGTCGCCGCCGACGATCCAAACGCTCTTTCTGACCAGCTTATCGGCCAGGCTCACCAGGTCACGCACAGCCGGATCGCTGCTGTCGCCCAGACGCTGCTTCAACGCTGCGACCCGCTCACGCTGCGCCTCGATACCCGCCGCATCCGACTGGTCGGCGTCAAGCAGCGCATCGGCCAGATCCGCGCCGATGACATCGCGCAACCGCGTGACCAACTCACGCGCATACTCCTGCTGCTTATCCAGTGTCAGGCGCATGCCCAACCCAAACTCGGCATTGTCTTCAAAGAGCGAGTTCGACCAGGCGGGACCGCGGCCCTGGGCATTCTTCGCCCATGGCGTTGTCGGCAGGTTGCCGCCGTAGATGCTGGAGCAGCCCGTCGCATTGGCGATCATGGCGCGGTCGCCAAAGAGTTGGCTCACCAGCTTCAGATAAGGTGTCTCACCGCAGCCCGCACACGCCAACGAGAACTCGAAGAGCGGTTCGAGCAGTTGCACATTCTTGACGTTGTTCCAGCGCAGCGTATCCACATGGGGCGTTTCAGGCAGGTTGTCGAAGAAGTTCCAGAACTTGCGTCCCTGTTCGCGCAGCGGCAGTTGCGGCTCCATGTTGATCGCCTTGCGACCTACCGCCCGCTTGTCCTTCGCCGGGCAGACCTCGACACACAGACTGCAGCCGGTGCAGTCCTCGACAGATACTTGCAGCGTGTACTTCTTGCCGGGCAGTTCACGCCAGCGGGCATCAGCGGAGAGGAAGCCTTCCGGCGCGCCCGCCAGTTCAGTCTCGTCCACCACCTTGCTGCGAATAACCGCATGGGGGCAGACCAGCACGCACTTGCCGCACTGGATGCAGATATCCGGGTCCCAGACAGGCACTTCCAGGGCAATATTGCGCTTCTCCCACTGGGTGGTGCCGGTCGGGAACGTACCGTCCACCGGCATGGCGCTCACCGGCAGCAGATCACCCTCACCGGCGATCATCTTGGCCGTCACATCCTGCACAAACTGCGGGGCTTCCTTCGGCACAATCGGCGGCATCTCGATGGTGCTGGTCGCACGATCCGGCACCTGCACCTCATGCATGTGCGAGACAGCCGCGTCCACCGCCGCGAAGTTCTGGCGCACGACGATCTCGCCGCGCTTGCCGTAGGTCTTGCGGATCGCCTGCTTAATCTGTTCGATGGCCTCCTCGCGCGGGAGGATACCGCTGATGGCAAAGAAGCAGGTCTGCATGATGGTGTTGATGCGAATGCCCAACCCCAACTCACGTGCCACAGCGTAGGCGTCAATCACGTAGAGCTTGAGCTTCTTCTCGATGATCTCTTCCTGCACCACACGCGGCAGTTGGTCCCAGACCTCATCCGGCTCATACGGGGCATTGAGCAGCACCGTCGCGCCCGGCACAGCCTTGCTCAGCACCTTGTACTGCTGCAAGAAACCAAACTGGTGAATCCCGACAAAGTTGGCCCGGTTGATCAGGTAGATGCTCTTAATCGGCTTCGGGCCAAACCGCAGATGCGAGACCGTCAACGCGCCTGACTTCTTGGAGTCATAGACGAAATACCCCTGGGCATAGTTGGGTGTCTTTTCGCCGATGATCTTGATCGAATTCTTGTTGGCGCTGACCGTCCCATCCGACCCCAGCCCCCAGAACATAGCACGCACCACGTTGTCCGGCTCGATGTCGAACGACGGGTCGAAGTCGAGGCTGGTGTGGCTCACATCGTCATAGATGCCCACCGTGAAGTGGTTCTTGGGGTCGTCCTTGGCAAGCTCGTCCAGCACAGCCTTGACCATCGCCGGGGTAAATTCCTTGGATGAAAGGCCATAGCGCCCGCCC
>CAZYQJ010000141.1:2992-9857 GCA_964649925.1 uncultured Litorilinea sp. | reverse complement strand
CAATGGCAACGGGAACGGTCACAGCCGCCCCACGGCACGCACCATGCAGATCATCTTCCGGCCCAGCGGCGATCTAGAGCGTGACAAATACCGCCTCAAAGAGATCTATGAGATGGTGCGCGACCCGCGCGGGCGCGACCAGTTTGTGATCGTGCTGCAATCCAGCAAAAAAAGCACGACGCTGGCCTTCCCCAACGATCCATGCTCGATCAGCGACCGTCTGCGCCAGGAGCTTTACAAGTTCTTCCGCGTCGAGGTGACCGTGGCCGAGTAGAGCCAAAACAATGACCGGCGCTTCGTGAGCGCCGGTCTTCTCGCTTCAGCCCGCCTGAGCGAGCGTTGCTCTTAAGCTAGATCGGTGACGGCTTGGCGGTTCTGCCGCGGCGCATGATGCCGCGTCGATCTATGGCCCGGCGAATGGGCTTTGTTCGTCGAGCGCGGCCAGTTCGGCGCGGGCGGCAGCCAACTCCTCCTCCAGCCGCCGGATGCGTTCCTCCAGCGCAGTGCGCCGTGCCGCCACGTCCACCAGTGGCGGCGGGGCTTCGGCCCCTTGCTGCCCGTCGCGACGGATCGCCATCACATGCACTGTCCACAACACCGCAGCGATGATGCTGCGCGCCACTTCGCCTGCAATCTCACCGCCTACCAACGCGCTGCCCGGTTCGCCCATCAAGATCAACAACAGGCGATAGACCACGCGTGCCAGATAGAACAGGATCAACAGCGCACCGACCAGTGCCACGCCATAGAGATAGACTTTGCGCGGGCCGGAGGCGCGCTCCTCCTGGCCGACGCGGTCTATACGGCGGGCGAGTGTATCGGCGCTGCGCCAGTGATAGGCCCACACCGGCGCACCCACCGCCAACAGGCTCAACCCGTTTGCCAGGGGATAGACCCAAATGCGCGCGCTGCCTGCCACCACGCGCCCCTGCGCCAACAGCGTATCCAATATGGCCTGCACCAGGTCCACCGCACCGAACCAGAGCAGCACCAATCCGGTGGCTGCCACAGCATAAAAATAGAGACGGCGCACCGTTGCGCCTTCGCTGCTCTCACCGTAGGCGTCCGCTTCACGTTCCAGATAGCGCCCATGCCAGAGCCAAACGGCCATCCCCACGGGCGCATAGGCGACGGCAGTCGCCACGGCATCCCAAAATTCAAAGGGCAGCGCCGCCGGGTCAAAAAGCTGGATCAACGCCTGGTTGACCAGTTGCGCCGCGGGCACCAACACAGCCAGCGCGCCAGCCACCACCGAGGCATAGAGGTAGAAGCGCCGCAACCCAGACTGTGCCTCGGCTGGGTATTGGCTGGCCAATGAACGCCAACGCTGCCAGTTGATTCGCAGCAGCAGCGCGCCCAAAATCGTCTGGGCCAGCCCCGAACTGACGACCATACGCCACCAACTCTCCCGCACCGACTGGCCGGTCGATTCGAGGACTCGATGCAGCAGCGTCTCCACCATCCCCCCCAGCCCGAGGATCAGCAGCGCCAGGCCCAACAATCCCGCCAGCGTCTGGTAGAGACGGCGCATTGCCGCCGGGCCGCCATATTCCGTACCGTAATCGCCATCCTGCAGCAAAATGCGGTGAAAATAGAACTGTAACGCCATGGCACAGGCGACGATCAGGATATCAGCCAGCCAGTTCGAGGGCCAGATATCGACATAGATGGCCGGTTCGCCCAGCGCCAGCGCCCCCATGCCCTGGAGCAGTTCAAAGCCATAGTAGAGCGCATACCCCACGCTGACCGCTGAGGCGACATAGAGGAAAAATTTCCGCATCCCCGAGCGGCGCTCTTCCGCATCGGCGTGTGATTGGGCATACCGCCAGTGCAGCAAGAAGATGGGGACGGCAACCAGCAACACGCCGCCGCTGCCTGCAATCGTGTTGCGCACATACGCCAAATCCGCCGTCACTGCGCTATCCAGCCAGGTCGAAAAGATCACGCGCAGCAGGATCACCAGCGCAGCCAGCGCAGCGATGAAGCTGACCAAAGACACCCCATAGAAGTAAAGCCGCCGCACCACCGTGCGCGCGTGATTAGCCGAAGTTGCCATGGTCGGCTCCCGATTCGCTACCATCACGACGATTACCAATAGCAGGACAACGCCCACTACGCCTACCAAACTAATCATCGAGGACATCCTTATCCCCGTCGTCAGGGGTGGGGTTAGAAGAAGAATTCCTGGGCATTGATCTTCCAGGCCCCTTCCTCACGCACCACCTCGACGGTCACTTCGCGGCTCCAGGTGCTGCCCGCGCCAAACGGCCCGCCGCGGCTGTAGGTATCTATCACAAAGGTGACCAGGGCGCGATCGGGGTCGTCCGGGTCGGGCTGGACAGCCACAATCCGCAGCCTGCGCGCCATCCGAGAGGACGTGGTCTGGCTAAAGGGATCCCAGCCTTGCTGGTCTTCCAGTGCAGCCAGCACCTCCTGGCTGTATTGCTCGCGGGCGCGGGTGCGTTCCCCCCGCTGCATCGCCACGAACGCATTATGCACAGGCGCTTCGGGCGTGTCCGCCTCCATATAACTGATTTCATCCGCCGCCACGTTTCCGGTGCGCGTCACAGAGATCACCGCAGCGACCAACAGCACGGCGATCACGGCGATCACGGCCCATGTAAACTTGTCGAGTTTCATAGCATTCTATCCTGTGTCCATGACACATGGCTTGTAGAGGGGCATAGCAACGTGTGCGCAACGAAAATAAGACCGGGAATTAGACCGTCTGGCGTCACCGAACACAGTGCGCTTCTATAGAGTGGACGCAAGAGGAAGGGCCTGTGTTCCAAACAGGCGGCATCTGCCACACTAGGGCTGAAATTCGATCAGCTCATACACCCCCTGGTTGCGCCCGTCCTCATACTTCACCAACGGATGGGGCGCATCCACGCCAACCCAAATCTCTGTCTGGCTGTCTCCCGTGTCCAGCACAACCCGCCAGGTCTCAAATTCACCTGCTGGAACCTGGACAGTCTCGCGACCGGCCACGCGCAATGTCACCCGGTCGAGTATCGGCACGATGGGCAAAAACGAGTTGAGGCGCGTGGCGTAGCGGTCTGCCAGCGGCAGCGTGCGCGCCAGCATTGGCAGGGTGCGTTGGTCACGCGCATCGCTCGGAATATTGACCCGCTGATAGGTCGTGACGTTCTGCTTGCTGGTCAGTTCAAGATTGGCCTCGGAACCTTGATACCGAGTGCGGACTTGCTCGCTCCCGCTGGCGTCGATGCGTACCAGGGTGGCCTCCCTGGGCCGGTACTCGCCCACACTCATGTCCACCACGACAATCTCCTGCGTGCCCTGCGCCGAAGTCTCGCGGCGCAGGCTCCAGGTCGAATCATCCAACCGTGTCAGGTCATAGCGCGTGCTGCCCGCATACGCGCCGCGCAGGTCGGTCACCCGGTAGACGCTCACCTCGCCGTCGCCCCAGGGCGCATCACCAAAGATGAGCGGCTGTGGGTCGGGCGCGCCACACGCAGCCAACAGCAGCAGAGGCGCAAGGCACGCTCGCAGCAAACAACGGACCAGACGAGGTAACGACATAGGGTTCAATCTTATCAAGCTGCTCCGTTCCACAGCCGTGATTGGCTGTCCTGGCCGCATCTCGTCACAGTCATGACCGCTTTTGCTGCATCCAGGTCAGGGCAGCCGCGGCCAGCGCCGCCGATCCATAGGGCAGTGCGTCTTCATCTAGCTGGAAATCGGCGCGATGGACCATATACTGCTTCTCGCCCCACGCCGGGTTATGTACGCCCAGCCGCAGGAAACAGCCCGGCGCCTTTTGGGCCATAAAGCTGAAGTCTTCCGCGCCCATGCCCTGGTCAGCTTCCTTGATCTTATCAGGGCCGACCAGTTGTTCCATCGCCTGCCAGGCGACGGCCGTCGCCTCCGGCGCATTCGAGGTCGGCGGATAGCCCCGGCGGATCTCCAAGTCAAACGTGCCGCCCAACGCCTCCACCACCCCGCACGCCCGGCGCAGTTCATTGTGCAGCAGTTCGCGGCTCTCAGGGGTGAAGGAGCGGATCGTCCCGGTTAGCTTGACAAAGTCGGGGATGATGTTGTCAGCGGTGCCGCCGTTGATCGTGCCAATCGTGATCACGCCTGCCTCCAGCGGGTTCAGGCGGCGGCTCACTACCTGCTGGATGGCAAGAATGACGTGGCCTGCCAGCACAACCGGATCCAGTGCGGCATGAGGCCGCGCCGCGTGCCCGCCGCTGCCGTGGATGGTCAGGAAAAACTGGTCGGCGGCGGCCATCATCGGCCCTTCACGCGTCGCCAGGTAGCCGACATCGTGCGAACCATCCACATGCAGCCCAAAGACCGCATCCACCCCGTCCAGCGCGCCTTCCTCCACCATACGCATCCCGCCGGACTTCCCTTCGTCGTCCTGCGCTTCTTCGCTGGGCTGGAAGAGCAGCCGGATACTGCCGGGCAGCCGCCCCTCGTCGGCCAGCCCCTTTAGGATCGTCGCCGCGCCCAACAACATCGCCGTGTGTGCGTCATGCCCGCAGGCGTGCATGATGCCAGGCCGGGTGCTGGCGTAATCCACCTCATTCACCTCTTGGATGGGCAGCGCATCCATATCGGCACGCAGCCCCACCACCGGGCCAGGTCCACCCTCGATCCGGCCCACCACGCCCGTCTTCGCCACCTCGGTTTCGGTGGGGATGCCTAGGCTGACCAGCGTTGCATTGACTAGCCCTGCCGTATGATGCTCGGTAAAGCTCAACTCCGGGTGGCGGTGAATCGTGCGCCGCCACTCACGAATCTGCTCATGCAGCGCCTGGGCACGGCTCAACAACTCGGCGTAGGGGACAGCAGATGCGCTCGACCCTGCGGGGTTCGATTGGGTAGAGGTCACGTTGGTTGAAGTGCGATTTGAAGCGGTCATGGCTCCGGCCCTGTTTTTCTCGCTTGTGGGCAGCGCCCGCGGTGCGCCACCGAATGATAGAACGTCAACATTGATCAGAGGCGAATCCGATTACTCATCTCGTATTATACGCCAGACCGGAGGTCACTCCCAAGCCCTGGCGATCCCAGCAGAATTCGCCTACCACCACCATATCGCGTAGCGTGCGCCCTTTGCGTCTATGGGGGTGGTGTCCTCCAGCGTGACATAGACACGGCGGCCATCCTCCAGATCAAGCGGCAGCGGGCCGCGCTCGGCCAAGGGGGCCATCTCGACCTGCAAGAAATCTAGTGTGCCACACTGTTGGCAGGGGCCTAACGAAAGCAAATCAGGCGCATTTTCCAAGACATAGCGGACGCGCGCCGCGTACCCTTCCCGCCCATAGAGCGTCCCAGTCCCCATCAAGGTTGCGAATGCCATGGCAGTATCCCCTCTAGCATCTCAGCCTAATCCACCAACTCTACCTCTCGACCGATAAATGCGCCATACTGATCGGCGGCAGGGGACAACGTGTGCGCCTGGGCCGCGTCCAGTGGCTCAAACGGGCTTACCTCAATGATCACCTTGTTTCGCTTGATCGTGCGTTTCCAGGTCCCGACAATCCGCCCGTCCATCACCAGGATCGGGCGAAAGATGCCATTGCTGCCGGGCACAATCTTCTGGGCGTGTTGCGGGTCCAGCACCGCGCCGCGCTGGCGATAGCCCAGCATATACTCATCAAACCCGGGTAAAAAGACGGTGTGCGCCGCACTCGCTTGCGCCATCGGCGTTGTCTGCGCCATCCAATAGGTAACGCCGTCGACCTCAGCCTGGGCCAGTTGGGGCGCGGCCAATTCAATCCCGATGCGCGCATCGCCCACCCGCAGCCCCGACCACCAGACAAAATCCTGCAGCGTGGCCGGGCCATGGCCGGAAAAATAGCGTACAGCCAGTTCGCCCAGCGCTTCAGCGCGATCCAACTGTCTGGCATTAGGCGCCCACTTGTCGAGCAGTACAAAGGTCTGCTGCTTACCCTGGCGCGGCCCACAGCAGATCACCCCGGCCAGCGCCTGCTGCCACAAGATATGATACCCGCGCTGCCCGCCTATGGCGATGCCGGACGTTTCCAGCAGGGCGAGCAAGTCCTCGCGCGTGCGCGGCTGGCCGTCCTGCAAGCCCTCGACTAGCACTTCGCGGCTGCGAGCCAGGGCGGCATCGTCCAGGTCAAGTTGTTGACGGCGGCGTAGACTCCCGGCGGCGATCTGCGGCCCTAGCAGGTTCACCATCCAGCGCGCATCCGCCGCCGCCACAAAGTGCAGTGTGCCGCGCAGCGGCCAGGTGCGGATGATCGACCCGTCGGCGATGGCCTGTTCAATCACCACTTCCGTGGACCCCGGCAGCCGCACCCCCACAGCCCACAGCGCGGCGTTGTAGTCCTGGGCCTGCATCGCCCCCAGCGCGGCCACCACTTCGCCGGGACTCCTGGCCTGAGCCTGGACGATCTGCTGGTTGACAAGCCGGGCCTGGGCAATCTCTTGATCCGTCATCGGTTCACCTCGGTTGTGGCTGGGGCGACCATATGATCCGGTTGCCGGTCAACGTGGTGGCAAACCGCGTATCTGCGACCTCGATCTCCAACGGCAGCGGTCCGCTCCCCGACTGGCGCTGCACCACCAGCCGGTAATCCTCCGGCGTGAACTGCGGCGGCAGCCGGTAGGTAAAGGAGATAGTCTGTTCGTCCCCAGGCTCCAGGATGAAATAGCCCGCAAAGACCTGCGCCCCGCGCTCCCCGGCCTGGCTGCTTACCGAGTCAGGCTGTACCCCCTTCACATCCACCAACTCGCTGCCCACGGGCACATACAGCCGCACGTAGTTGAAATAGCACCGCTCCACCATATCCGTGTAACTAGTTCCATATTCAGGGGTATTGTCACACACATGGCCCGGCACTTCGAGCGGGTGACGGTACGTGATGGC
>CAZYQJ010000141.1:0-2892 GCA_964649925.1 uncultured Litorilinea sp. | reverse complement strand
GGGTATTGTCACACACATGGCCCGGCACTTCGAGCGGGTGACGGTACGTGATGGCCACCGTGGCAAGGGCAGGGGCGTCAGGGCCATCCGGCCAGGTCACCGACACGCGCATGGACCGCTCCAACACAGCATTGACTTTGTTATAGCCCATGTTGGTATCGACCAGCGCCACATAGTCTGCATTCGGGTCGGACTGGAGCCTGCCATCCCAGCCCAGGGCCGCCAGTTGTTCCGCCGCTGCCGGGTCGGCCATCCACACCTGGATGGCGCGTTCGTCCAGGGCTGTATACAGGCCATCCGCCAGGGCCAGCGGGTTAAACTGGCCGCTCTGCAGCCGGTTCAACGCAGCTTGCGCCAGGATCGGCATAAAATCCTTGCGCTGCTGCCACCAGTCATCAATATCCGATTCAATCGTATTGTCGGATTCCAGCGGCTGATCCCAGAAACGCTGCACCTGCTCGATGATATTCTCGCCCGTCACCGGCTCATCTGCGCCTTCCACCGTCAAAGGGCCAAGCGCCGCCACCAGAAGCTGCACTGCGCGCAAGTCTACCGTAACCACCCCGTCCACCGAAACGCCCGCATCCTGGGCATAGAGCGATTGGGCCAGCCGGGCGGACGTGGGGAAGTCGGGCGACCAGTTGGAGTCACGCAAAAAGACCAGTTCCACGTCCATAAAGCGGCGTTGCGGTTCTGGGGCGCGGGGGTGGTCTACATCATCACGCTGAATCGTGTAGCTGTCCGAGATCTCAATGCCCTCGATGCGCCCCTGGTCGATCCTCACCTCGCCCACCGCGCTGATAAAGCCGCCGGTGGCGCGCAGTTCCTGATTGTTTTGCACCAGCAGCAGATAAGTGTGCGCGCCGTTCATGCCCAGCAGTTCGGGCAGCGCCGGGGCCATCTTCAGCCCGGCGGCCAACAGCCGCACCGCGGCCTGCCCCTGCGCCATAGGTTCAGCCAGCGGGCCGATCAGCCGGTGCGCCTCGACGATCCCCAATGCGGATTGGGCCGCGGCCACACGCTGGCTCAAGGCAGCAAACTGATCCGGGTTGGCCGCCAGCGTCGCCAGCAACACCTCCGGCATCGGCGCATCGGGCTGCGCCTGGGCGACGGGTACGGCCAGCCGCAACGACTCGCCCGCCACAGTCACCAACTCACGCCCGGCGACCAGCAGTTCCGGAACAGCGGCGAGGGTAGGGCCGATACCCGGCACCACACGCGTGGCGCGCAGCACGGGCGCAAAGGGCCGCTGCTCACGCTCGATTGAGGCGACGGCGCGGGAGATTTCGTTCACTGCAGCCGCGGCCCGCACCAAATCGGCGCTGTCCAGATCGCCGTCGGCGCGCAATGCCCGCAGTTCCGTGACTTGTCGATAGGCGGATAGGCCCAACAGCCCGACGCGTACCACCTTGTAGCCCAAGACTGCCACCAGCACGATGGCAACCACACGCACCAGCAAAAGCCAATAGCGGCGCGCTTGGCTACGCGCCCTCGGCGCATCGAGTATGCTAGGGTCGGATAGCGGGTCCGATACCTTCATGGTCACGCCCCCACATGGCGTTTATGGTTCCAGCCGCCAAAACATGCCCACGGGTTGAGGCGAACCGGGCAAGTCCAGGGACGGCTCGGCAGCAAAGATCGGGCGCACCCCTGCGTTCGCCGCCAGCAGCGCACGGAAGGAGGGCTCGCCTATCTGCGGTACGTCAGGATAGAGTTCGGCCAACAGCCGCCGGTACCACTCAAAGTTGTAAAGAGACTTATTGACCAGGATGAGGCTGGACAAGTCCACTCGCGAATCACCGGCCCATGCGCCATACCACAAGGCGAATGTTTCGGCATCGGAGTTGCTGATCACCAGGCTGCCCGGCTCAAAGGTCGCGGCGGCGGCAGCCAGAAAGTCTTCGGCTTCGCGATCGTGGCGCAGCGAGATCTCCGGCATGCGCCACGCTGCGGTCAGGATCAACCCGGCCAGCACAGCCACGGACACGCCTGGCATGGCCCAGTGTATACCGCGCGCCTGCAGCCAGTCTACACCAACTGCCAGCCCATTGGCGAACCAGAGAGCGGCCATCCAGACCACTGGCAGCAGATAGACATGGCTGTCGGTCGTCTGGTAGGTCATCGCATACAGGCTGACCCCGGCGATCCAGATCAGCCCAAAGAGGTTCAGCCGGGGACGCTGCTGGTCCCAACCGGCGATCCCGACCAGCGCCACCCCGAAGCCAATGGGCGTAAACTGCGTCACCAGCAGGCGTGCCCACTGCGCCACGCGGTTGGGCAGGTCGGCCAGCGGCACGCCAAATAGATAGCTGCGGTAGGCCTCCCCGCTCACCAGCCACAAAAAGCCGTCCACGTTGTCAGGATAGCCCCAATTCACCGGCGGCGCACCGGCTGCCGCCCAGGGGGTACGCAGATAGAACAGCCCGCCAATCACCGCTGCCAGCACAAAAGGGCGCAGCACGCGCCCCAATGTCGCGCCCGGCTGGGTCCACAGCGCATAGAAGAGCGCAGGCCAGAGCAGCAGGCTGGTGATGTGATGCGCGGCCGCCAGCCCCATCGCCACCGCCAGCACGCCTTTGCGGTCCATCACCGCGGCCCAGCCGACGACCGCAATCAGCAGCGCGTGCAGTGCATATACCTCAGTGATGATCGACTGGCTCCAGACCAAGGGCGCGGCGACCCAGGCGATCCCGGCCAGCGTCGCCCACAGCCAGGCATCACGCCGCGGCGCTAGCAGCGCGGCCGCGGTCGCCACCGTGAACCCTGCGCTGAGCGCAGCGCACAGCACGCTCAACATCGTGCCCAGCCGCGCCGGAGTCGCCGCGGTCAACGCCTGGCCTATGATCAACCATGCCCGCAGCAGCATCGTATAGAGCGGATAGCCAGGGGGGT
>CAZYQJ010000140.1:0-9868 GCA_964649925.1 uncultured Litorilinea sp. | reverse complement strand
AGAAAAGATTCGCTTTTCTCTTTGAGGTGCCCTGCGCCGGAATGCGGACGATGCGAGCTTCTCGACCGCGAACAGCTCTTCCCGATACGGTTCGAAGGTGTGGAGGGATGCTTCGAAGCTCGGTCTCGGTGATGCCTTCGGTCTGGGTTGCATCCTCTGTTCCGGTCACACCCTCCGTGAGACCTTCGGTGACGGTGATCCCTTCTTCGCCGGTAATGACCTCGGTTTCGCTCTCTACCTGGGTATCAGTTGTGACGTCTGTCTCTGTCGTCACTTCGGTTTCGGTCAGAACCTCGGTTTCGGTCAGGATCTCCTCGACCGTGATGGCGACACCAGTATCGGTGATCACCTCAGTCTCGGTAAGCACCTCGGTTTCAGCGCCCGCGTCTTCAGTTTCGGTTTCAGCGCCAGCCTCTTCGGTCTCGGTGACCTCCTCGCCTGCCTCCACTCCCGCGTCGTCCGCGGGGGGGGCGGCTTCCTCGGCTGCAGGTGTTGTGACCACCGGTTCGGGGCCACCACCACAAGCGCTCAAAACCAGAGCCACGCACATCAGGGCTGCAATCGTGCCCCAATAGGCGTGGCGGCGAATCGTTACCATGTTCATGTGCAAAACTCCTTTACCTGCATATGCTGTGTTGTATGTGTCGGCTGCGTCTTCATTGGCGATGGTTGATACTGCCAACGAAGTTGAGCCTGCTGGCACACCGTCTGCTGTGCGTACCGGCAAGCGCATTCTCCCCTTTCCCTCTACACTGGTTTTTTTCGGCTCGCTTCCTCCTCTCTTGCAGGATTAGGACCAAGATGAGCGGTGTTCACCTGTTGTCTGTCATGTCCCAGATATCAGGATAGTGAACGCGCGGTTTGATGACCATGCATCCAGGAGGATAGAACTGGTATAAAGCGGGGTACAGATGAGGGGCGCTGGGGATGGAGGGGCTTGGCTGGCGACGGAATTGCCCCGTATCTTTAGCGCGGGGCGATTCCGTCCTGTCGGGATTGTGCGGCGCTAGCCGCTAACGCATCGCTCGTTCGTGCACCAGGCCCAGACGCTCGTACTGTTCAGGGGGCGCATCGTTGGCCTGCATCAGCCGGACCATATGATCGATCATGCGCGCCGCAATCTGCTCGTCGTCCAGCGGGTGTTCCTGTTCTGGGTCATTTTGTAGGTCGTAGAGCAGGTGCCCCTGTTCGTGGACGGTGCGGCTGATGTGTTGGGGGCGGCCCGGGATCTTCATCAGCGGGCAACCTTTGGTAAAGGAGAACGGCTCGACCTGTTCCCACCGCTGCATTTCTTCCACGCTGAAAGGTGAGGCCATGTGCGTGGGCATCAGGGTGTATTCGTAGAGCGGGGTGTTGTCCTCTGTTTCGGCGGCGCGCATGTAGACATAACGCCCATCGGTGACATTGACCGCGCCGCCATGATAGCCAAAGATGACCGCCTCACGCGTGGGGGCGTTGTGGGCAATCACGTCGCCCAGGGGGATCCCCTGCATGGCCGGGGGACGCTCGACGCCGAAGAACTCCAGCAAGGTAGCGGGCATGTCAATCATCTGCACCAGTTGGCTGCGGCGTTCGCCTGCTTTGCGGCTGCGTGGGTCCCAGATGAAGAGCGGGGTATTGGCGACTTCATTCCACATGGGCATGTTGTTCTTGGCCCACCAGTCATGCTCGCCCAGGAAGAAGCCGTGGTCGGTGCAGACGATCAGCAGGGTGTCGTCCCACAGTTTGAGGTCATCCATCAGGTTGAGGATCCGCCCCAGGTAGTGGTCACACATGCTGAGCAGCGCGGCGTACTCATAGCGTCCATGTTGGACTTCCTCGGGCGTTTCCTGGACGCGGCGGTAGGGCGGCCAGTCGAAGTGCCGCCCGTTGTACTCATGCGGGTAGAGGTCTTTATAGTGCTGCTGGCTGAAGAAGGGTTCGTGTGGGTCAAAGGTTTCGATCTGCAGGAACCAGTTGTCCTGGTCGGCATTGCGGCGGATAAAGTCGATCCCTGCGGCAAAGGTGTGCGGCTGCGGCTGTTCTTCCTCACGCCGCATGAACTCGCGGTTGACCCAATCCTGCCGCCAGCGGGGATGCTCGCCGCGCGGGGCTACCGTTTCGGGGATCTCCGGCGCGGCGACCTGGCCGATCCAGGGGTCGCCCTCCTGGCCGCGGTGGAAGTCCCAAGTGGTATAGCGGTTGTGGTAGGTTGCGCCGCCATCTTCGAAGTAGTGATAGTGGTCGGTGCTGAGGTGCGTATAGACGCCGTTTCTGCGCAGGATCTCCGGCATCGAATCGTCGAAGGGTTCTATCGGCCCCCAACTGCGGTGCAGGAAGCTGTAGCGCCCTGTATGCAGGTCGCGGCGCGCGGGCATACAGGGCATACTGCCGATATAACAACTGTCAAAGGTGACGGTGCGTTCGGCCAGCCGGGCAAAATTGGGCGCATGGATCCAGTCGCAGCCATAGGGCGGCAGCATACGCCGGTTGAGCGAATCGAACATAACCATGATGGCACGCATGGGCAGACTCCCTTAGATCGTGTCGCAGCATCAGCCGCGCCGGGTGGACTAGGCGGGGAAGCAGGCGCGTATGAACGCGCCCGCCCATGCGTAGTATAGTCCGCACGCCGCCATGCAGCAAGGTGAGTATCGCCGCGGCCTGGTCAGGAGGCAGCCTGCACTGCGGATGGCCTGGCTGCGCCGTCCGGCAAGGGGGTGTGGACACCCGCGCGAAACTGGCTGGTGTAGAGGTGGTGATAGAAGCCACCCTGGGCCAGCAGTTGGGCATGGGTTCCCTGCTCGATCACCTCGCCGTGGTTGATGACGACGATCTGGTCGGCGTTGCGGATCGTGCTGAGACGGTGCGCGATCACAAAGCTGGTGCGCCCGGCCATCAGCCGCAGCATGGCCTCTTGCAAGTGCTGTTCGGTGCGTGTGTCGACGCTGCTGGTGGCTTCGTCCAGGATCAGAATGCGCGGGTCGGCCAGGATGGCGCGCGCAATCGCCAGCAGTTGGCGTTGGCCCTGGCTGAGATTGCTGCCGCGCTCGGAGAGCAGCGTAGCGTACCCGTGCGGCAGCCGGTGGATAAAGGCATCGGCGTTCGCCATCTTGGCCGCGGCGATTACGTCGTCGTCGCTGGCATCCAACCGCCCGTAGCGGATATTTTCCATTACCGTGCCGGTAAAGAGATAGGTGTCTTGCAGCACGATCCCCAACTGGCGGCGCAGATCATCCTTGCGCACCCGCCGGATATCATGCCCGTCGATGGTGATGCGGCCGCTGTCGATGTCATAGAAGCGCGTCAGCAGGTTGACAATCGTCGTCTTGCCTGCGCCGGTCGGCCCCACCAAGGCAATCACGCTGCCGGGCGCGGCGTGCAGGCTCACATCCTTTAGCACCGGCACGTCCGGTTCATAGGCGAAATGCACATGCTCCATCATCACGTCGCCGCGGATATCGTTGAGCGGAATGGCGTCGGGCGCGTCCACGATCTCCGGCTGCTCGTCGATCACCTCAAAGACGCGTTCGGCCCCGGCCAGCGCAGCCTGGATCGAGTTGTAGAGATTGGCGATCTGGTTGAGCGGCCAGGAGAACTGGCGTGCGTAGTTGACAAAGCTGGCAATCGTGCCCACCGAGGTCAGCCCTTGCAGGGCCATCCAGCCGCCCACACCCGCCACGATGGCAAGCCCCAGATTGTTGACCATATTCATCGTCGGCCCCATAAACCCGGCGAAGATTTGGGCGTGGATCGCCGATTTCTGGAGGTCGCGGTTGGCTGTGTCAAATTTGGCCAGCGCATCCTGCTCGCGGCCATAGGCCTTGACGACTCGCTGCGCGGTGATCGTCTCTTCGATGTAGCCGTTGAGCGTGCCGAGGCTGCTCTGCTGGCGGCGAAAGCCGGTGCGGACATGGCCGCCGATCCAGCGCGTGAACACAAACATCATCGCCGGGATCGTGACCAGGCTGATAACGGCCAGCGTTGGGTTGAGCCACAGCATAAAGGCGGCCACGCCGACGATGGTCAGCACGCCGCTGATCAACTGTGTGACGCTTTCGCTCAGCACCATGTTGATGTTTTCGACATCGTTGGTGAGGCGGCTCATCAGGTCACCGTGGGGGTGCTTATCGAAATAGCGCAGCGACAGCGTCTGCATCTTGCTGAAGAGGTCATTGCGGATATCGCGAATGGTGCGCTGGGCCGCGGCGGCGATCAGATAGATTTGGAGCCAGCTAAAGAACGCGGCCAGCAGATAGACGCTCAGCATGATCAGCGCGATCCGCGCCAGGCCGGGCAGGTCGCCCGGAATGATGTAGTCGTCCACGGCGCGACCCAAGAGATACGGCCCCACCAGGTTCAGCCCGCTGGAGGCCGCCACCAGCAGCACCACCGCGATCAGCGCGGCGCTCTGGCGGCGCAAGTATGACCAAAGGCGCAGCAGCGTGCCCTGGGCATCCTTGGCGCGTACCTTTTCGTGGAACATAGGCCCGTGACCTGGGCCGCGCCTTCCCATCGGAGGGGCCGCAGGGCGTTCGTCTGTCCGTGTCGTGCTGGGTCTAGCCATGATGCGCCTCCCCCTGCCCGCCGGGTTGACCATTGGTCTGCTCGTCTACACGGTGCGAGATGGGGACGTTCTCCAGCACGCTTGGGTCCAGTTGTGAAGCGTAAATCTCGCGGTAGATGGGGCTGGAAGCCAGCAATTCGGCATGGGTTCCCTGCGCCGTGATCCGCCCATCGTCCAGCACCAGGATTTTGTCGGCAGTCAGCACCGTGCTGATGCGCTGCGCCACGACCAGATTGGTGCGTCCCTGGCGTACTTGGGCCAATCCCTCTTGGATGCGCGCTTCGGTCTCCACATCTACGGCGCTGGTGCTGTCGTCGAGGATCAATATGGCCGGATCGATGAGCAAGGCGCGCGCAATCGCCAGCCGCTGCTTCTGCCCGCCCGACAGGTTGACGCCGCGCTGCCCGACGACCGAATCATAGCCGTCCGGCAGGCCGGTGATGAAGTCATGGGCCTGGGCGAGTTTGGCCGCGGCGATCACCTCTTCGTCGCTGGCATCGGGCCGCCCATAGCGGATGTTGTCGCGGATCGTGCCGCTAAAGAGAATGGCCTCTTGCAGCGCCACGCCGATATGGCCGCGCAGGGTGGCATCATCCAGAGTACGCACGTCGTGGCCGTCTATCGTCACACGGCCCCCGGTGACATCATAGAAGCGGGGAAGGAGATGGATCAGGCTGGATTTGCCCGCGCCGGTCGTGCCGAGCAGGGCCACCGTCTGGCCTGGTTCGGCCACAAACGAGACATCCTCCAGCACGGCGTTGTCCTGGGCATCGTCATGAGGCTCTTTGCCGGGTTCGGCGTCTGTCTCATCGTCGTCATAGCGGAAGCTGACATGATCGAAGGCCACGCGCCCGCGCACGTTGTCCAGTGTGACGGGGTTGGCGGGCGGCTGTACGTCGGGCGTATCGTCCAGCACTTCCTGGATGCGTACCGCTGATGCTTCGGCGCGGGTGATGCGCGTGACCAACATGCTGACGGACATGAGTGACATCAGGGTTTGGGTGAGATAGTTCAAGAAGGCGATTATCTGTCCAACCTGCATCCCGCCCAGGTTGACCTGAATGCCGCCGAACCAGAGGGCCGTGACCACGCCTGCGTTCATCACCACCATCATAAACGGCATGGTGACCGCCACGGTACGCACGGCGCTGATATTTTGATCCATCAGGTCGTCATTCGCCCGGCCAAAGCGCGCCATCTCATAGTCACCGCGCACAAATGCCTTGACCACGCGCACCCCGGCCAGGTTTTCCTGCATCACCGTGTTGAGCGCGTCCAACCGCTGCTGGACTTTCTCAAACAGGGGAAAGGCGCGGCGGATGATCCAGATCAACCCGGCCATCACCAGGGGCAGCAAGACGACAAATAACAAAGCCAACTGCGGGCTGGTGACCACAGCCATGATCAAACTGCCGACCAGCAGGAGCGGTGATCGCACCATAATACGCAGCACCATCATCACCACCTCTTGCACCTGGTTGACATCATTGGTCAGCCGGGTGATGAGTTTGCCGGTCTCCAGCCGGTCAAGGTTGCCAAAGGATAGGGTCTGAATCTTGGCAAAGAGGGCGTGGCGTACATCAGCGCCCAGCCCCTGCGCGGCGAGCACCGCAAAAACAGTGCACCCCGCACCCCCAATCCAGCCGATCACCGCAAACAGCAGCATCAACAGCCCGGTCTGGATCACCACCTGCATCTGAGATTGGCCAATGCCTACGTCGATAATGCGCTGGAGCATGCGCGGCTGCAACAGGTCCATGCCCACTTCAAGCGCCATGAGCAGCGGCGCCAGCACAGACCACAGCCAGTACGGCTTGAGAAAGCGCATAAGCTTGCGTGAGGCTTGCATATCGTTTGGGGTTTCCTCTTGTTCTAGGGGCGTGAACCAGGGCTGTCTGTCGCCGTGGCTTCCGGTTCGGGGTGAACCACGCGCTGGAGGTTGTGACGCAGTCGTGCCAGCAAATTGTACAACTGGTCGCGTTCGGTTTGGCTCAACCCGGCAAAGGTCTCCTCCTCCAACTGGTGCAGCGTGCGCCTCATGGCGTGTTGGATGGAACGTCCACTCTCCGTCAGGTAGATGCGCGTCACGCGCTGGTCTTGCGCGTCGGGGATGCGGTAGACAAACCCAGCGCGTTCCAGCCGCTGTACCATCTTGGTCACGGTAGCCGGGGCCACCTGAAGATGGGCAACCAGATCGCTTAACGCCAGCCCATCTTGCGATTGCAGGAGGAACAGCACAGGCGGCTGGCCGCGATAGACGCCAATCTCCTCCAGCAAGGTATGGGCGCGCACGTAGTGTAAGCGGCAGACTTGTGCTAAGAGCGCATCGATGTTTTCGGGTTCTGGTGGCAGAGAAATTGTCATAGCAGGTCCATTGTGACTGACAGGCAATGCCCCAAGATTACTAAGCCGGCTAACTATTTTGCCCGAGATAGACTGTATCAGCAAATCCGCGCTGTGCTTGCGTTCATGATTTCAACTGACTGTCCGTTCGCCGCCAAAAGCAACGCATGGCTTGCGCGCTAGGCCGACAGGTCCAGCCCAATCTCAAAGGTGGCGGTGTAGCCGTCCTCCACTTGCGTAGGGGCCAGGATCAGTTGTTCGCCCCCGTTGCGGTAGATGCCGTCGGCGGCATTGGGGACATCGGCCAGCCCTTTTTCGGCGTAGGGTGGGTGTGCATAGACCGCGGCGTTGATGGCCTCGTCGAAGAAGAGTTGCGAGGTGAAGTCGTAGGTGCTGCCTGCGCCTGTGGTCGTGCGGATCTTGAAATGAATATGGACAGCGCGACCGCTGTACCAGCCGGGGTAGATGGTGGTGAAGCGAGCGATGCCGCTGTCGTCCGTGACCTGATAGCCGCGCAGAAAGCGCAGTTGCGAGGTGTCAAAGCGCGGGTCGCGCACGCCGGAATAGACGCCGAGCGCGTCACAGTGCCACACGTCCACGATCGCGCCCGCCAGCGGCGCACATCCCTCCGGCCCTACCTGGGAGACACGGAAGGTCAGTTCCAGGGGAACGCCCTCCTTGAGCGATCCGTCGGAGGGTTCGACGCGGATATCCGCACGGTCAAGCTGTGTGTCGACAAAGTACGGCCCTTCGGTCAGTTCGGGCCGCACAACACAGTTGGGTACAGCCGTGTTAATTGCCTCCACCGTCGCGACCTCCGCCGCGGCTTGCGCCTGGACGGTCGGGTCGGCGGCCATGGCTTCTGCGGTGGCGGCTTCTGCGCTGGGTTGCGTGGCACTGGCAGCCGGTTCGGGCGTCAGCGGGGCGCAGGCGGCCAACAGCGATGTGCCGGTGACGCCCAGCAGCGCCAATATCTCGCGACGGGTCAGGACGCGGCCCACTGGCCGGTCATCGTCGTGACCGTCACCAGGGGGCAGCGGGGCCGGTAGGGGTTGCGCCATAGGGGTATCTCCTTTCGTGTAGAGATCGGTGTCATAAGGCCAGGTGGCTTTGAAAGCCGCGCCTGGACGGGGGCTTTTCTATTCTGCTACACTATAGATGCCGTTGACTGTAAGGCGGATGGGGTTACTAAGCGCAGGGGAGATACTGGCCATGGCTCAGACTCAGCGATTGGACACGCAGGCGCTCGTTCACATTGCCGAACGACATCAGATGGCGTTTCTGGCGCTGTTTGGTTCTTATGCGCGGGGTGAGGCAACAGAGGGCAGCGATGTTGACCTTTATGCACGTTTTGGCCGCCCTGTTTCGCTCTTTGATGTCCTAGCTGTCAAACATGAGATGGAAGACGCTTTAGGACTTGCCGTAGACCTAATTGTGGAAGAAGCCGTGGTTCCGTATCCTTTTGTCCGAGAGGGTATGGATAGAGACCAGGTCGTCCTTTACGAGCAAGATCGACAAGCATATGCCGCCACCAAGTGACCAGGTACGTTTGCGCCATATTCAGGAGGCTATCGAACTCATCACACAATACGTCAGCGGCATGGATTTAGACGAGTTCTTGGACGATCGTAAGACTCAACTCTCGGTCGAGCGGCTATTGGAGATTGTAGGAGAGGCTGCTCGACACATCTCTTCAGAGCTTAAGCGGGATCATCCTCACGTCCCTTGGCGGCAAATCACTGACCTGCGCAATGTCGTCAGCCACGAATATTTTCAGGTGCGCCCAGAGCTGATCTGGGATTTCGCCGTCAACGAGATTCCGACGCTTTCTCATCAGATTCGAACCATCCTTCAGGATTTTGCATCCTGACATAAAGCGGCTCTATCCCCGCTGCTAGAGTTGCTCAGCGGCTTCGCGCACTTCGGCCAGGAGGCGGCCAAAGTCTTGCAGGGTGAAGTGGGCGTTGAGGCCGCTGGGGTTGGGCAGCACCCACACCGGCACGCCTTCGATGGTCTCTTCCTGTGGGCCGATCTGCGCCTTGGGACGGCTAAAGCCCGTGCGGTACGCGCCGATGCCCAGGAAGCAGATGAGTTTGGGCTGGTAGGTGCGGGCAGTTTCCTCCAGGCGGCGTGCGCCCGCGCGGTATTCCTCCGGCTTTAGTTCCTGGGCGGTAGCCGTGGCGCGGCGCACCATCCCGGTGATGCCGTAGCCCAACGCCAATAACTCCTGTTCTTCCCACGGCTGCAGCCGCCGCGGGGTGATGCCTGCCAGGTGCAGCGCAGGCCAGAAGCGATTGCCGGGCCGAGCGAAGTGATGGCCGGTCGCACCCGAATAGAGGCCGGGGTTGATGCCCACAAAGAGCACCTTGAGATTGGGCGCGATCAGGTCATGGAGTATCTTGCCCTCGGCGGCCGCGAGGTCTTGGGGAGTCGGTTTGGTCTTCATCGTCTGGTTCGAGTCCGTTTTGTCTATCGGGCGCGGCACGTGCCTGATCCGGCCTGCTCGGATCGGCGGCCAGGCGAGATGACAGGCGCGCCCACGCGTCGCGAGCGTCTTCGACTTGCTGGTCGGAGGGAGGCTGCGCGGCATAGCGCGCATCCATGTACGCTTCGGTCAGCGTTTGCCATGCATCCTCATCCGGTGGATAGGTCGCCTTGAGGTCGGCTCCATAGTTCAACGGCGTTTGCGCTGGTCGGCGCGCGTGGCCGCGCGCCCCTGCCAGCGCAAGCAGCGATTGATAGAAGCCGCGAATGGCGCGGCGGTTTTCGGTCTCACCCGCCAGTGAGAGATAAGGGTCTTGCTCAGGATGGGGCGGGCGGCGCAGACGCTGCAGCCAACCCTGCCAGAGCGCGGCCAACTGGTCTTGCAGCATGTCCGTGGTGAAGATGCTTTCGCGGCTTTCGTCTTCGTCCTCGCTGTCGCCAAAGTTCATCAGGCGCAGCGCGATGACAATGGCGGCGCAGACGCCGAGGATCAGG
>CAZYQJ010000139.1:0-9875 GCA_964649925.1 uncultured Litorilinea sp. | reverse complement strand
AGACCTTCATCTAGGATGCGGCGGCGCGTCGCTTCTTTGATGACCCCTTCCATCGCCTCAGAGAAATCGTAACCGGCCAACTCCTCTGGCGACAGGTCGTCCACCAACGACTCTTCGACCTCGACGCGCACCTCGTTGAGGCTGTCCTTTAGGGCGTGCTTGTCCAGCCCGGCGGCCAGCAAGTCACGCACGCGCGAGCGTGCCAGCCCCGACACTTGCTCCTGAAACTCATTCGAGGGGAGGAAGAACTGGACTGCTTCCTTGGGCTTGCCCACCTTGCTGCGCAGTTCTTCAATCAGGGCAATCGCCGGTTGCATCGAATCATAGGCCAGCTTCAACGCTTCCAGCATCATATCTTCGGGAAACTCGTTAGCGCCTGCCTCGACCATGAGAATGTTATCGGCGGTTCCAGCGGCCACCAATTCAAGGTTGCTGGTCCCGATCTGGGCCGCGGTCGGGTTGACTACGAACTCCCCGTCCACAAAACCGATCATGCTGGCGGCAATCGGGCCATTCCAGGGGATGTCGCTGATATGCAGCGCCGCCGACGCCGCGATAATGCCGAGCGGGTCCAACTGGTTTTCGCCGTCGATGCTCAGGGCCGTGACGATCACCTGGACCTCGTTCCGCATCCCCTTGGGGAAGAGCGGACGCAAGGGCCGGTCGATCAGACGTGAAAGCAAAATGGCCTGCTCGGTAGGCCGCCCCTCGCGGCGGAAGAAACTGCCGGGGATGCGCCCCGCAGCATAGAGCTTTTCTTCAAAGTCCACCGTCAGGGGGAAGAAATTGATCCCGGCGCGCACCTCTTTACTCATGGTGGCCGTGGCCAACAGCACTGTATCGCCGTAGCGGACCGTCACCGCGCCCCCGGCTTGATGGCCTAAGACGCCGGTTTCAATACTCAACTCTCGTCCACCAATGTCGGTGGATACTACTTCTGCGCCCTCAAATATGCGCATACGTTCGTCTCCTTTGTGTTAATCAATACGCAAGCTATGGACGCAACAGCGCCTTTGAGGGCAAGAGAGGGGTAACCGGCTGGATGGAAAATCGAGGTGCGGAACTGGAGACCGAGGCGACGTTGCCCTCGCCGCGCTCTCCAATGCCGGACCCCGACTTTATTGCCTCCATGCATGCAGCCCCTCGCAAGGCGCAGAGATGTGACTTTCCCTGTGCGCATTGCGAAAGTACATGGAGATCCTGCGGCCGTCTGTTGCCAGACACTCTCTACCACCAATGGCCGTTGCGTTGCCTGCAAACTAGCCAAACCTGCTTCGTCCATGAAGGGCGAAAAAAGGAGGGCGAAGGTCGCACCCTGCTCGACGTTCGCCCTCTTTGCTCGCTCTTCACTTACTTACGCAGGCCCAAACGCTGAATCAACTGTTGATAGCGGCGGCTATCGGTTTTCTTCAAATAAGCCAACTGGCGTCGCCGCTGACCGACCAACTTCAGCAGCCCTCGTCTCGAACTCTCATCATGTTTGTGGGTATTCAGATGGTCGATGAGGGCTTCGATGCGCGTTGTCAACAACGCCACCTGGACTTCCGGTGAACCGGTATCATTATCGGTGCGCCGGTAGTCGCTGATAAGCTGGGACTTCTGCGCCTTACTGATGCTCATTTGTCTCTCCTGGTTCTACAGCACTCCAGGCTGGGCCACCCTAGCCCGTCCTGGTAAAAGCCACAGTGCAACCCACTGTGAGGCCCATGGCCAGATCACCGCTGTGCCGGGCGCGTAATCTAGCACAATAGTTCGATCTAATATATCATATTCTGTCAGATTTGTCCAATTTTTATGACGCGGCTCCCTGACTAAGTCCCGTCAGACGGGAACATAGCCCCCTGCCTGGGCGGGCAATCTTTGATACGCTAGACACATGGACACCCTGCGCGGCGTCGTCGAACGCCTTACCTACCACAGCGAAGAAACCGGTTATACAGTAGCGCGCCTCACGCCCGAAGGACGTGACCGTGCTCCCTTTCCTGCGCGTGAGCTGACCATCGTCGGCAACATGGCCGGGATCAACGTGGGTGAATTTGTCGAACTGACCGGTCGCTGGACTGTCCATGCCGAATATGGCAGGCAATTCCAGGTAGAACAGATGCGATCAGTGCTGCCCGCCACCGTCGCCGGCATTGAAAAGTACCTGGGCAGCGGGCTGATCAAAGGTGTCGGCCCGGTGACGGCGCGGCGCATTGTGCGCCGCTTTGGGGTCGAGACGCTCGACATCATCGAACAAACGCCGGAACGGTTGATCGAAGTTCCCGGTGTAGGCAGCAAACGGCTGCGCATGATCATCCAGGCGTGGGCCGAACAGCGCGCCATCAAGGAAGTGATGATCTTCCTGCAAAGCCACGGCGTCAGCACATCGCTGGCCACCAAAATCTACAAAGCCTATGGCGATGCGGCGATTGACATCGTGCGCAGCGACCCCTACCGGCTCGCCCAAGACATCTACGGCATCGGCTTTCTCACCGCCGACAAGATCGCGCAGTCATTGGGCATCCCGCCCGATTCGCCCACACGCGTGGCCGCGGGGGTGGCCTATGCGCTCAACCAGGCCAGCGATGAAGGGCACGTCTTTTTGCCCGCGCCGGAGTTGGTCGAGCAGGCGGTTACCCTGCTGTCGGTACCGCCCGACCAGGCGGCGGTAGGCATCCTGCGACTTTGGCAAAGCGACCACGTCAAGGTCGCGCCCACGCCGGGCGCGGAGCCGATGGAACTGCTGCCGCGCACGCCGACCCCTGCCGACCCGCGCCAACGTCTGCTGGCCGAGGCGCGCGACCCCATTGAAATCCCCGCGGCGCGCGCCGCCGAACTGGTGACCACGCCCCATGCGGTCTATCTCAGCCCGCTCTATTTCAGCGAAAAAGGCGTTGCCGGGCGGCTGCAACGGTTGGTCAACGAGGGCAACAGCCGCCTGGCGCGCTTCGCCGGAAGCCAGGTGGATTGGGACGCCCTCTTTCGCCAGGCTGCGCTGACCGCCCAGGTCACGCTGGCCCCGCAGCAGCAGAACGCGGTTCAGGTGGCGCTAACCCACCGGTTGACTATCCTGACCGGCGGGCCGGGCACAGGCAAGACCACCACCGTGCGCACGCTGCTGGATCTGTGCCGCGGCGCAGGCTATCGCGTGCTGCTGGCCGCGCCCACGGGCCGCGCCGCCAAACGGCTGGCCGGGACCACCGGCCAGGAGGCCAAGACGCTCCACCGCATGCTTGAATTCCAGCCCGCCGAGGGTATGACTTTCAAACGCAACGAGGAGATGCCGCTGGAAGGCGACCTGCTGATCGTGGACGAAGCCTCGATGCTCGACCTGGTGCTGACCAACCACCTGCTCAAGGCCGTGCCGCCGGGGATGCACCTGCTGTTGGTGGGCGACGTGGACCAACTGCCAAGCGTGGGCGCAGGCAATGTCCTCAAGGACATCATTACGGCCATCGAAGAACTGCACAGCACACAACACCCGGCAGCGCGGCAGATGGCCGTCATTCGCCTGGAGACGATCTTTCGCCAGGCCGCCAACAGCCTGATCATTACCAACGCCCACCGCATCAACCGCGGCGACATGCCGGAGATGACCAACGCCGAAGGCGCAGATTTCTATCTGTTCAGGACGCAAGACCCGGAACGCGCCGCACAACTCTGCGTGGAGTTGGTACAGACGCGCATCCCGCGGCGTTTCGCCATCCCGTCTGCCGATATCCAGGTGCTCAGCCCCATGCACCGCGGCGTGGCCGGGGTGGCTGCGCTCAACGAGGCCTTGCAGAACGCGCTCAACCCCGCGGCAGCGCACAAGCCCCAACGTCAGGTGGGCAGCCGCGTCTATCGCGTGGGCGACCGCGTGATGCAGATCCGCAACAACTATGACAAGGATGTCTACAACGGCGACACCGGTGTCATCAGCGAAGTGGACTTGGAAATGCAGCGGCTGACCGTTATGATGGAAGGGCGCGCCATTCCCTATGATTTTCTCGAACTGGACGAACTGGTGCACGCCTTTGCGATCAGCGTCCACAAGAGCCAGGGGTCGGAGTTTCCGGCCGTGGTGATCCCAGTGCTGACGAGCCATTACATGATGTTACAGCGCAATCTGCTCTATACAGCCATCACACGGGCACGGCGGCTAGTCGTGTTGGTGGGTCAGCCCAAGGCTATTGCCATGGCTGTACGCAATAACCAGGTGACTGCACGCTACACCGGCCTGCGCGAGCGGCTCGTGCAAGAACCACCGTAAGCCTATCAATCTTAATCCTGTCAATGGATACGCTAAAGGATCGATCCTATGTCACAAACTCAAGCTGTGCTTCCGATTGCGGTGCAAATGTATACCCTGCGCCACCTGACTGACCCGCTGGACCAGGTGTTGGCGCAGGTAGCTGCTGCCGGTTATCGTGGCATCGAAACCCTGGGCGATCACGGCATGTCTGCCGATGCCCTTCTCGAACTGCTCAACAAACACGGGCTGGAAGCGGTCTCCACACATGTGCAGATCCAGGCATTGGAAGATAACCTGGATGAGATCGTGGCCTTTCACCAGGCCATCGGCAACTCCGTCCTGACCATCCCTGTGCCGCCCAAGGATCGCCCCACCGATGCCGCAAGCTGGCAGGCGCTGGGCCGTCGCCTGGATCAGTTGGGGGCGCGCGTGGTGGCAAATGGTTTGCAGTTGCTGTATCACAACCATGCCTGGGAAATGGAACTGATCGACGGCAAACGAGCGTTGGACTGGATGATGGAAAACGCCGACCCGACCCATCTCCAATGGGAACCGGACCTCGCCTGGGTAGTACGCGGCGGAGCCGACCCGCTGGAACTGCTGGAACGCTACCGGGGCCGCTGCCCGCGCATCCATGTCAAGGACCTCTCCCCCGAAGGGCAAAACGAGGAGGAGAAGGGCTTTGCCGACGTAGGGTACGGCACGCTGGACTGGTCAGCCCTGCTGCCCGCGGCCAAGGCTGCCGGAGGCGAATGGTTTATTGTCGAGCATGACTGGCCGTCGGACCC
The DNA here is from genome assembly GCA_964649925.1 of uncultured Litorilinea sp. GTDB lineage: Bacteria > Chloroflexota > Anaerolineae > Caldilineales > Caldilineaceae > QEUY01. Next base: position 4,871 of record CAZYQJ010000139.1, on the reverse strand, counting down.
GCTCCGCACGATCCGCCGCAGTGCCGAGTTCCTACAGGGCCAGTTGACCCGCTAAAGCAGCAAAGGAGTACGCATGGCACGAAGCGCAATGTTCGCCGGTCTGGTCTTCGACGAATCAGGCCGTCCTGCAGAGATCGCCTGGGTAGGCGAAGATGCCCACTATGTGGTGGACGATGACGGCTTTCGCCGCCATATCGACGCCGCTCAGGTGGACCGTGCTGTATTGCGCTTTTTGCGTGAACAGGTAGAAGACCAGCGCGATGTGGCGGTTGAGGCCATGCTCAACATGATGGGCCAGGACGACATCTTTACCAAGGCCGCGGTGGAATCGTCCATCGACCGCATGGAGGAAGCTGTAGGCCAGCCCATCCCAGAGGACGCTCGCCAGTGGTTGGGGATGCTCGGCTTCCGCATCATCGTGGATTTCCACGGCGATGTGGTGGATATCCAAATGCCTGCGGGCGGCATCGACGAAGGGGAGTAGTGTAGAACAAAGGTGACCGGCACATACCAGATGCCGGTCACCTTATTTGTAGTATGCATGCCGCTGATGTCGGGCAGTGCGTCCGACCTACTGTACCGGCGAACCTATCGCCAAATACGCTCACGCCCCCAACCGCATCAACGCCAACGCTACAGCCGCGGCCCAGGGCAGCACCTGGAACTCGCCCGCGGCCAACGCTGCGGCGACCTCGGAACGGGTCAGCAGCAGCAACTCCTGATCTTCCAGATCGTCGGCATCGATGGGCTGAACCGGCGTGGCGTGGCGCGCCAGAAAGAAATAGGCGCGGCCTGCGCCGCGGTTGCCATCCACCACATAATCGCCTAGCGGGGTCCATTCGGCGGCCTGGTAGCCGGTTTCTTCCAACAACTCGCGCTGGGCCGCGGCCAGGGGCGCTTCGCCCGGCTCCAGATACCCGCCGACAATCCCCAACGTGACCCCGTTAGCGGCATACTTGGTCTGGCGAAAGCAGAGGAATTGCCCCTCTGCCGTCTCCGCCACCACATTGATATAGTCCGGCGTCACCAGCCAGGGCCATTCCTCGATCACTCGCCCATCCGGCAGTTGCACCGTGTGATATTCCACCTTCAAAAAGCGGCCATTACCGGCTTGAAGCACAGGCGTGCGCGCCAGCGTTGTCCACGGTTGCATCTTAGGGGGTTGCATCTCGGATGGCTGCATATGAATGTACCTCGACACGCGCGATCCATTTGACCTGGCGCAGCGCGTCGTCGCTCTCAGTCGGGACGATCAGCCGCACCAGCCCTTGATCGCGGCGTAAGGGCATGCCGTCAATGGCGGTCGCCAGGATAATGGGAGGGGTCGCGGTGTGTGCCTCTTGGGCCGTGATGCGTGCGCCAAAGCCGTCACCGCTGACGATGTCGGCATACTCCCAACGGGAAACCCCGTGTGCCGCCACCAGATCGGCCAGCCGCACCCCGCTAAAAGTAAACGGGCCAGAGGGCGGATGGCCTGTACTGGCGATCATGCAACCGGGGACATCCGTCTGCGGCAGCCGCGCCAGGCCGTCCGGTGTCAGAGAAATAGATTGCCCATCGGGGCAGTACAGCACCAGGGTCGCATCGGCGCTGGGCGGCGCAGGATTGGGTTCATGGGCATGGCCGTGCAGCCAGTCCGGGGTATCCGCGCCAGGTTGGGTGGACATTACTTTTCAGCCAGGCTAAAGGTCAATGGGAAGCCTTCGCGTTGGGCGCGGCCGCGTGCGGCCATCACCAGCTTTTCTGCCTCTGGGCGCGGGCGCACCACCACCACCGCTGTCCCCTTGGTGTGCGCCGTCCATGCGATATGGTCGGCAATCTCTTCGGAAATCAAAAAGAGCGACCCTAGTAATTCGATCACATACTCATACGGCGTCACATCGTCATTATGAATAAGCACAGCCCGCAGGTCGTCGGCGGCTACATTTTGTTTTGATCTTTGGTGGTCATCAGGCGTATGCCGAGTCACCGGCTGCATAATCTCTTCGGACATGTCTGTGTTTTTCCTTATCTACTGCGATTTTGTACCTACCAGGCATACCCCGCCATGCTGTGCAGGACATGAGGGGGCACGCGATCCGTTGTCTACTTCCTATTTTAGCAGGTTGCGGCATAAAGCGCGCAATCATTAGATGTATCGGCATCTGTATCGCCGGAATTCGGCAATGTGGCGCGGCAGCGCAGGCTCTTTGCTCGCTGGACAAACCTGCCCTGCTTAGGTAGGATGCTAAGCTGTTATCCCCCACGGTTGCAGATGCGGTTCTATCACCCATCAACACGGGGGCCATCGCCGATGAAACGTCACATCCGTCTGAGTCTGCTCCTGGGCGCTGCGATCCTACTCGCGGCTGTCGCGCGCATGGCTGTGCGATCGGCTGCCTCACAAGCGATGGGATCAGGCACAGTCTGGCTGCCCCTGGTGGTGAACGACGAGCCGCTTTCACAGCCGCCGGTGCCGCTGGCGGCTTTTCCGGGCGCGCAGGGCTTCGGCGCGACAACCCCCGGCGGGCGCGGCGGAGCGGTCATCCAGGTCACCAACCTCAACGACCGCGGCCCCGGCAGCCTGCGCGCCTGCCTGGAACACAGCGGGCCGCGCGTCTGTGTGTTCCGCGTGGGCGGAACCATCGAACTGGAATCCCGGCTTGAAATTGAAGACCCTTATGTGACCGTGGCCGGGCAGACGGCCCCCGGCGGCGGCATCACGCTCAAATCAAGTCCCACCAATCAGCGTGGGCTGGTCAACATCAAGCCCGAAGCGCACGATGTCATCATCCGCTATATCCGCATCCGTCCAGGCCCGGGTCTGCCGCCAAACGCCCTCGACGCGCTGGTCATCAGCGCGCATCACGTCGTGATCGACCATGTCTCGTCAAGTTGGGCGGTTGACGAGAACATGAGTACCCACTCCTCCGACGCGCACCACATCACCATCCAGTGGAGCATCCTCTCCGAAGGGTTACACAACAGCGTTCATATTGAAGCCCAGGGTCACAGCAAGGGGATGTTATTGGGGAGCGAAAACGCCCACAGCTTTTCCATCCACCACAACCTTTTCGCCCACAACGATGACCGCCACCCAACCATCACGGCGGGCAACAAAGCCGTGGTAGACGTTGTGAACAACGTGATCTATAACTTCGGGTCGCGCGTGGTGCGCATCTCCGATAGTTCAGGCGGGCCGCACGTCAACTATGTGGCGAATCTCATCCAGCCCGGCCCCGATTCCTGGCAAGGCGTCTCTGCCCCCAACCAATATGAACTGAACTATGATGGCTCCACCGGGGACGATTTGCAGATCTATGTGCAGGGCAACATAAGCCCCAACCGGCCCGACCCCAACTATCCGGAGGATGCCCTGGTGCGCCCGTCCAGCCGGTCGCAGGTCGTCCCCTCACGCCACCCAGCCCCCTTTGTGACCACCGTCTCGGCCACCGATGCCTTTGATTGGGTGTTACAGGATGTCGGCGCAAGTCACGGGCTGGACGAACGCGGCAACTTCTATGACCGTCGCGACGCGGTGGACAAACGCATCATCGCCCAAATCAGGCAGGGCGAAGGTAAGATCATCGACTGCCCCAGCGCGGCGACGCTGCCGGATTGCGCGGAAAAGGTTCACCTCACACCCGCCGATTACACGCGCTACGGCATCCATGACCCCATCGACGCACACGGCTGGCCGATCCTGGAGGCAGGCACACCCTATGCCGACAGTGACCAGGACGGGATGGCCGACGTCTGGGAGACGCAGCACTTTGGGACACTGGTACAAGGCGCGGTCACCGATTCCTCAAGTGACTTCGACGGCGATGGGTACACGGACCTGGAGGAATTCCTGAACGGCACGAACCCGGTCATAGGGGAATAAGGTATACCCGCCGCATGCGCTTAGTCCGGTATGGCCTCCGCCGTGAAGTTATCGACGATGGTGATCTCCTCTGGGTCTGCATTGATGTAGGCCGCAGGCTGATCGCCCTGGATGCCGACCGGGCCAATGATCATGTTGTCTTGAATCAGGTTGTTGCTCCCCTCGTTATTGCGGAAGGTGATGCCGTGTCTGCCCGGCTGGATCACGGTGTTGTTCCACAGGAAGATGCTGTTGCCCTGGTTCGTCCCCTTGGAGATGACAATGCCGTCGCCCTTGGCGTCTTGGGCCTGCCCCGGCTGGATGACGACATTGTTGTAGATGCGGTTACCGCCATTCCCCTGCACAAAAATCCCGGCGCTCATGCTTTTGATCACCAGGTTGTTGTAGATGTCGCACACGCTGCCGGGATTGTTCATGATCCCTGTACTCTGGGCAGACTCATTGGCAAGCCCTGACCCAGCGATCACATTATGGTGGATGGTGCAGCCTTTGGTCGCGGAGCCAACCTGGATGCCATCCCAGCCGATACGCAGCAGCAGGTTGTGGTGGATCTCGACCCCCTCCAGCAGCGGATCGTCCCCCTCGGTATAGTGAGAACTGCCCACATAGAACCCCTCTGTGCCGGTATCGCGCACCAGGTTGTGATGCAGGTAGGTGTCGAACTGTGTCCAGTCGTTGCGATGTACGCCATTGCCGCCGCGAAACGCAATGCCTACATTGTCAGGATCGCGCACCTCGATGTGGCTGACCTCGACATACCCCGTTCCGCTGCCCACCAGGCCGCGCGTCCCGCCGGTGATGACAAAACCGCACTCCTGATCATCTTCAGGGTACGCTGCACCACACTGCTCCGAAACCCCCGTCCCTGTGAACAATACATGCGCGCTGTTTTCCAGGTGCACCCCGGCATAGCCATCGCTGTCGCCATGAATCACCACCTGGCCCTCATGGTTGACAAAACGGATCGGCAGTTTAGGGGTTCCCTCAAAATTCTCCAGCGAGAGCG
>CAZYQJ010000138.1:0-9898 GCA_964649925.1 uncultured Litorilinea sp. | reverse complement strand
TCGCCGCCGGATAGGTCGGAGATCGACGGTTCAAATGAACTCAACTCCACGACCAGCGGGTAGACGACGATCTGGCCGATGGAGTCGATGTGCTGCTCCACGTCGAAGATGCCTACAGGGTCCCCGCTGTGCAGGGAAAGCGGCCCCAGCCGGAAACGCCCGCGCTGTGTGCAGAGCGTCTTGACCTGCCAGCGCTGCGTGGCCCCGTGGCCCAGATTGCTGATCACCCGGCTGGCGTCATGCCAGGGCAGGGTGGAATTGTCTTTGAGTTCCAGCCAGAGCTTGGGGAGACGCCCGCGGTTGGTGACCTCGAACTGTTCTTCGGCAAATTGGCCGACCTGGCTGCGCCGGGTGCGCGTGATGCGCCGCAGCCCGATGCCGCGCAGGCTGTTCCAGGCCCAGGCATAGGAAAAGACCAGCACGCTGGTGAGCAGATAGGCCAGGTTATAGGCCAGTTCACGCCCGCTGTTGAAGGCCAGGAGCCAGGCGATGACTGCCGCCGAAATTAGAAAGATCAGACGTGAGGACATAGTGTATGGCGTGAACCCATAGCTTTAACCGGGTCTATGGGTCCCCAGACCCACCCTAGCGAGCCTTGACGCGCGCCCCTGGCACAGGGGTGTGCAGGAGGGCGTCGTCAATGATCTGGCGGGGTGTCACGTTCTTGATGCGCGCCGAGGGGCTGATGATCAGCCGGTGGGCGAGGGTCGCTTCGGCCAATCGTTTGATATCGTCGGGCAGCACAAAGTCGCGGCCTTCCAAGGCCGCCCAGGCGCGCGCACTTTGGAACAGCGCCAGGCTGCCGCGCGGGCTGGCCCCCAGATAGATGTCGGGATGGTCGCGCGTGGTGGTCACCAGGTCTACAATATAGGCCTTCACCAGGTCGTCTACATAGACTTCGCGCACGGCGCGCTGTGCCTCCACCAGCTCTTCAAGCGCCACAACCTGCTCCAAATCCTGAATAGGATGGTGGTCGGTCTGGCGTGTCAGCACTTCGATTTCATGGCTCTTGCCGGGATACCCGAGGTGAATCCGCATCATAAAGCGGTCGACCTGGGCTTCAGGCAGCGGAAACGTGCCTTCATATTCACTGGGGTTGTGGGTGGCGAGCACCAAAAAGGGGCGCGCCATGGGGTACGTCTTGCCGTCCACCGTAATCTGGCGTTCTTCCATGGCTTCCAGCAGGGCCGACTGGGTCTTGGGCGTGGCCCGGTTGATCTCGTCGGTCAGGACGATCTGCGCCATGATAGGGCCAGGGCGGAACTCGAATTCCATCGTCTTTTGATTGTAGATGCTGACCCCGGTCACGTCGCTGGGCAGCATATCCGGGGTAAACTGGATGCGGCGGAAGGTGCAACCAATGCTGCGGGCGATGGCGCGCGCTAACATGGTTTTGCCTACGCCGGGCACGTCTTCGATCAACAGGTGGCCCTCGCAGAGTAGCGCCAACAGCGTCATACGGATTTCATGTTCCTTGCCGACGATAATCTGTTGGACATTCTGCAGCACGCGTTCGCCGATGGTTTGAGCTATTTGCATCCTGTTACCTCGTCCCGTTAAGGGTCTCCTAATCCATACTCCGCATACCGATCCGCATCGATTCCCCAAACACTCTCTATCTGCGTGTGTAGAAAAACGGTGTGAAGATGAACGGTTCCGTAGAAGAACGGGCGCGTCACAAGGGGACGACATCCTTTGTTTTATATACCACTGTTTAATATACCACGAGTCGCTGTACCTCTGACTGTACGGGCTATACCGCTTTGCTGTGCTGTTTTCTCTGAGAATTTCGCTAAGACGGGTAGAGCAGCATCTGTGTACAGCGAAAGAGGGCCAGCGTGTGCCCGTCTGAATCCACAACCGTGGCATCCCAGACCTGGGTACGCCGCCCGCCGTGGACAAGCGTCGCCCTGGCCTCCAGCCGTCCGGCAGTGGCTGTCCGCAGAAAATTGCTTTTCAACTCGACGGTGGTGAAACTGTGTGCGCCTTCCGGCAGGCTGGCAATACAGCCAAAGCCGCAGGCTGTATCGGCCAGGGTCACGACCGTGCCCGCATGGAGAAAGCCGTTGGCGGCCATGTGGTGCGGGCCAATCGTTAGCTGTATACAAAGATAGCCAGTCCGTACCTCGACCAGTTCCAACCCCAGCAGGCCAGGAAGCCCATCGCGGAGACGGGCTGCAAGACGCGTATGCAGTTCGGAAGGGGTCGCGGTGACCGGCAAGTCTGCGTGATCTGTACGTAATTGGTCCGTTGGTTGGTTCTTCATGTCGTCACGATACAATACCGTATTTCACCTGCACAAGCAACTATTGTGACGGAGGGCAGGAATATCGTCGTGCGGGGTGGAGATCTGGGCCGCGGCGTGTTTTAGTGGCCTGCCTGCCCCCAGCCGAGCGCGGTCAGTTCAGCCTCCAGCGCGGCGGCGGTTGCCCACAGGTCGAGTGTTTGCCCGCGCGCCTGGGCGGCGGCGGCTGCCTCCGGCGGCAGGGCTGCCATGACCGCGGCGAGCGGTTTGCCCAAGCTGTCGACGCTGCTCTGCGCGTTGGCAAGGATCGGGTAGCGCCAGGCCAGCGCATACAACTCAACCGCCCGTTGCGCGGCCCCCTGTTCGGCCAGCATCAGCGCGATCGGGGGCAGGGCCAGCATCAACGGCACAAAGGTATGTTGCCGGGCGCTTGTGCGGATCACCTCCAGCAGTTCAAGCTCCGCCTGAGCGCGGTTGCCCAGCCGCCAGTGGACATAGCCAAGTTGGGCCAGCGGCCAGCCGACCATCGCCGCGTTGCCTGCCTGCCGGTGAGCGGCGACGCTCTGCTGGAGCCAGGCTTCTGCCTCATGGTATGCACCCAGCGTTAGCGCCACCCAGCCCGAGTAATGGAGCATAAAGGCACGACCGCTTTCGGCCCCGCGCCGCCCGATCACGTCTGCCGTTGCCTGTTGGGTCAGGCTGCGCGCCTGTTCATATTCACCCATTGCCAGGCACGCCACGGCCAGCCACCCCTGCACAAACGCAACCATAGTGTGGCCGCCCAGTTCCCGGTAGAGATCGAGGCTTTGCCAGAGCATGTCGTGCGCCTCGGCGTACTTTCCGGCATACATCAGGATCACGCCCAACTCGCTGAGGCCAAATGCCTGGTTGGCCGCGCCGCCCAGTTCCTCATACAAGGCGTAGCTGCGCCGGGCCAGCGCTTCCGCTTCTTCCACATAGCCCATCTCGGCGGCGGCATGGCTGTCCCAGATCAACACCTCGGCCACCCCGCGCCGGTCGCCGCACGCGCTGCGGATATCCAGGCTCGCCTGAAAGCAGCGGCGGGCAGCGGCGAAATTCCCCTGGTAGCGGTCGAGATCGCCCAGCCAGAGCAGCGCATGGCTGGCCTCCCAGCGGCGGCCCAGCGTTTGATAGATCGCCAGGCTCTCCTCCAGATACCGCCGCGCCTCGTCGACCGGGCCTTCGGAGGCGACCAACCCTAGTTGCAGCAGGGCAAAGGCGCGCTCGGCGCGCAGGTCGTGCTGTGGTGCGCTGTCCAGCAGCGCCAGGTTTTGGCGCAGCAGTTGATCCGCGCCCACCAGGTCGCCGCGCATCCGCCGAAAATTGCCCTGCCAGGCACGCAGCAAAGCGATCAGGCGCAGGGTCTCCCCATCCAAGGGCTGGGCCTCAAACTGTGCCGCGATCCATGCATAGGCCCGTTCCCCCTCCTCAAAGGTGGCGCGCCATTCAAAAAGATAGCCCAAGCTTCCGACAGCCCCCATGAGCAAGTCGACACGGGCATGCTGCGCAGCCCAGCTAGACGCCGTGCGCATGTTTTCGCGTTCGGCCTCCAGTGCGGCGATGGCGGCACGCTGGCGCGGGCCAACCAACTCAGTCCCGTACTGCGCGATCAAGGCGCAGTAGTACTCGGCGTGACGGTCGCGTGTTGCGGCCTCGTCTTGTGGGTGGGCGGCGAGTTTTTCGGCTGCGTACTGCCGCAGCAGTTCGTGAACCATGTAGCGGCTGCGGTCGGCGTCATAGCTGAGCAGGGATGCGGCCACCAGGCTGTGAAGCTGCGGCAGCGTCGCCTGGGTGACTGCCTGCACCGCCTCCAGCGTGCCGCCGCCGCGCAGAACGGCTAGCCGGGCGAAGATCGACTGGGCGGCGGCATCCAACCGTTGGTAGGAACCGTCGAAGACGGCGCGCATACTGCGGTGGCGCGGCGGGATATCGCGCAGATCGGTCGCCAGCAGGTCAAGTCCCTGGGCCAGCTCGGCAGCGATGGCGGACGGCGATAGGGTATCCATCCACCCCGCGGCCAGTTCGATGGCGAGCGGCATCCCGTCTACCAACCGGCAGATGCGCGCAATGCCATCCAATTGATCGGATGTGGGGGTAAAGGCAGGCTGCAACCGCCGCGCGCATTCGACAAAGAGCGTCACCGCGCTGCTGCGCGAGGCGTCGCCGGTGGGCGGGATGTCCAACCCGGTCAGCGGATAGATTTGCTCCTGGCGCAGTTGCAGGCGGGCGCGTGAGGTCGCCAGGATCGCCACGTCCGGCGCATGGCCCAACAGCGTAGCTACCAGGTCGGCGGCATCTTCACCCTTTGATCCGGTGCCGTCCAATAGATGCTCGACGTTGTCCAGGATGAGCAGCAGCCGTTTGGCTTGCAGATAGTCGAACAACTGCTGTCGGAGGGCACGCGTCTGCTGTGTGCCGCCATCCACCGGGAACGCAATGGCCTCGGCAATGGCCAGGATGATCTGGTGCGCGGCGTCGAGCGCGGCCAGCGGCACAAAGTAGACGCCATCTTCGAAGCGCGGCGCGGCAAGCAACTGATCGCCCAGGGCCATCGCCAGGCGCGTCTTGCCGATGCCGCCCGGCCCTACAATCGTGACTAGGCGCGTGGCAGGGTCGGCAAAGGCCGCGCTGATCGCCGCCAGGTCCGCGGCGCGGCCCACAAACGGGGTGGGCGGGTGCGGCCACTGCGCCAGGCCGATCTGCGCGGCTTGTCGCTTGCGCTTGGTAGAGGCCGTGGCATGGGCGCGCGCGGCGGCCAGGAAAGCGGCCCGCTCATCACCCGACAGCGCCAGGCAGTCGGCAAACTGCTCGGCAAGCTGCCTGGAAGGGCGGCGCACCCCGCGTTCGATCTTTTTGATGGTATCGATCGCGCAGAAGGCCTGCTGTGCCAACGCTTCTTGGGTGAGGTTGCGCGCCTTGCGTAGCTGGCGTAACAGGCGGCCAAATTCAATTTCTCTGTCCACGGCTTCCCCCATCAAGCCAACATCGTCAACGAGGGCAGGCCCAGTATACCGCATGCGCCCGCTGTAGACACACCTGAACATGGCTTGGAGTCCCCTTTTTTGTCCCCCGCTTGTCTCCCAAAGTGTCCCCTTTGTCCCCTAACAAGTGGATAGCGCATGTGCTTTACTGGGGCCTGTCGCAAAGATGCTGTGCTGGCCGGTCATGCCGGATGGGGTGCGCCCCCGCAGCGGGGTCGGGAGGGATTCAAGGACTCGAAAACGAGCGGCGCAAGCCAAAGGAGAACACGATGGTTTTGATCGAACTATACACCCCCGAGGGCAGCCTGAACCAAGAACAACGTCGCCAGCTTGCCGAGCGGATGGTTCACGAGATGACGACCGGGGAGGATGCCCCTGAGGCGGTACTTGAGGCGGCGCGTGCGTTCTTCCAGGTGGTTGTGCATGAGCCTGAGACGTGGGTCGTGGACGGCAGGGCAGTCAGTCCCGCCGAGCCGCCTCGCTACATCGTACGCGTCACCGTGCCTGCGGCGTGGCGCAAGGAGATGAGCGAACACGTGATTGCCCTCATCACACGCCTGATTGCTGAGGCGGATGCAAACCCGCAGCGGCTGTATGAGGAGCCGCACGTCTGGGTGCAGATCGTCGGCATCCTGGAAGGGAGTTACGGCCTCTTTGGCAAGGTGATGCGCTCGACCGACATCGTCGAGGAAATGGTCAAGCCTATGGCCGAAGCCGGTGCGGATGCGCTTCTCCGAGACCCGCCCCCTGGCATGGCGATTGACCCGGTGTGCGGCATGACGGTGCCGATTGGGGAGACAGCCAGCACCTGGGTGTATGAGGGGACGACTTACGCCTTTTGCAGCACGGGCTGTCGCACGGTGTTTAAGCAGCGGCAACGCGCCGCTGCCGGGCAGAGTTGAAATTTATCCACACGAGATGATTGGAGGGTTGGAGTGATTGCAGACACGATTTGGGATCAAGTGCTCAAGCGAGTTCATCATGTCAGACCCACCCCAAGCAGAGAGGCTACCGGGCTGACCGCGGCGGTCTACCAGCAGATGCAGGCGGACTTCATCCCTGCGCCCCTGGTGGCCCTCCATTCCCCTGTGCCGGAAATCCTGGCCGGGGTCTGGAGTGTGCTGCGCGAGACCTTGCTGGCCGGAGCAGCGGATCGGATCCACAAAGAGGCGGTGGCGCTCACTGTTTCCAAGCTGAACGAGTGCCCCTTCTGCATCAACGCCCATATGGTGATGCTCCATGCAACGGCGGCGCATGATGTGGCCGATGCGATTGGCCGCGGCGACTATGCGAGCATCCCAGACGCACAGCTTCGCACCTTGGTGCAGTGGGTGGCGGCAAGCCAAGACCCCGATGCGCGACAGGGGCTGCTGCCTCCCTTTGGGCGCGGCGCTGCCCCGGAGATCATCGGCACCGCGGTCGCCTTCCACTACCTCAACCGGATGGCGAATCTTTTCCTGGAGGATGTGCTTGTCCCTGTGCCGTCGGCGCTGCGGGGGGTGACTGACCGTCTGTTTGGCGTGACCGCAGGCAGCCGCGCCACCCGCCAACTGCAACCGGGGGCATCGCTCACATTCATCCCGCAGGCAGACCTGCCCGCCGATCTCGCTTGGGCGGCCACAAACCCCACGGTCGCCAGTGCGTTTGCGGGGCTGTCCCAGGCGGTTGAAACGGCAGGTGCGGCGGCGATGCCCGCGCCCGTGCGGGTCTTGGTGGTCAATCGCGTTCAGGCCTGGCAGGGCAAGCCAATGGGTCTCAGCCGCGCCTGGGTGGAGCAAGCGGTGGCCGAGGTCGATCCGGCGCATCAAGACGCGGCGCGCCTGGCGCTGCTGACCGCACTGGCCTCCTATCAAGTCGATGCACGCGTGATCGAGGGATTTCGATCCCAGTTTCCAGACGATTCGTCGTTGATCGCCGCTACTGCCTGGGCTAGCTTTACCGCCGCGCGGCGGGCCGGTCTTTGGTTAGCCGAGCCGTTGATGGCGCAAGGGGTGAGCGGCGAACAGCATATAGCAGACGCAGACCAGAGATACGATAAGGTACAGATAGTATAAGGAGAACATAGGATGAACCTGTATTCGATTGCGCTGTTTTTGCACATCATGGGCGCACTGGGGCTGTTCCAGACGCTGGGCCTGGAGTGGATGGGCCTGTTTGGGCTGCGCCGCGCCACCACGGTGGATCAAGTGCGGAGTTGGTTGTACGTAAGCCGGTCGGTTGGCCGCGTGGGGCTGCCCGCCATGTTGGAGGTCATCATCTCTGGCGCGTACATGATGGCGACCGTCTGGGGAAATGTCCCCTGGATCCTTGTATCGATCGGGGCCATTGTCCTCTTGATGGCATCAGGGATGGTGATCCTGGCGCGGCGGATGGGGGCGATAGGGAAGGCCGCAGCCCAAGAGAACGGCCCCCTCTCCTTCCATCTGCGCCAGATGCTGCACTCGCCCTTGCTATGGATCACGATCCAGACACGCATGGCGGTGGGCCTGGGCATCATCTACCTGATGAGCGTCAAGCCGGGGCTGTACGGGTCGCTGATCACAATGGGCGTGGCGATTGTGCTAGGGCTGGCGTCCGGCCTCTTGGTGATGGGCCAGACGCGCCCGCAATCGCAGGAAGAACCGGCCATGTGATCCGGCCCCGCGACCAACACCTGCGGGCTTTGACATGGCAAGACGGGGGGACAGCGCGCCGCACGGCTGCGCCGTCCCCCCAGTCATTCGTTGGCGAACCGTATACGCTTTCGGACAGAACGGAGGCCAGGAGAAAACAATGGACGGTAACTTTGATCTGCCGTCAGAGACGCTCGCCTTGGAGATCGCTGACACGAATATAGCGGACAGCCAGGCAGACAATCAGGCCGGTAGGCAGGCGGCCCAATTTCTGGCGACCGAATATGCTGCCCTGCAATCCGCCCGCAGCGCGCTGGTGGTGGAGAGCAACGGGCGAACGGGAACCTTTCTCAATGCGATCTCTGCCAGTTTTGTGGCCCTGGCGCTGATCCTGAACATCTCGCAGTTTGGCGGAACCTTTCTGTTGTTTGCGCTGGTTTTGATCCCGATCCTGGGGTTTATCGGGCTTTCGGCCTATGTGCGCGTGGTCCAGATCGACTATGCCGATATCGCCTATACGACGGCCATGAACCGCATCCGTCACTTCCATCTGCAAACCACGCCGGGGATCAAGCCATATCTCAGCTTTCCCGCCTTTGACGATGAACGGTCGGTCTTCCGGGCACGGGTGATCTACACCAGTTTTGTCTGGCAGGTGGTATCGTACCCTTCGGGGCTGATCTTGGCGATCAACAGCCTGCTTGCCGGTGTGCTGGTCGCGCTCTTGGCCACAACGCTTTTTCAGGCCCCGGTGCTGTGGGCGGCCAGCGCGGGGGGACTCGCCTTTTTGCTGGCGGCGTTCCAGCAGTATCGCCTGGCGTTGACATGGCTTGCGGATGTGCATGCGGATTTCCAGCCCCGCTTCCCTGATCCCAGCAACGCCACACCCGATGCGGAAGGCCGGGACGCGCCATAAAACCGAATGACAGGTTGCAGACTTTTGCAGACGATCTGCGTAATAGTAGCCGTATGGATCCATCCCCGGTAGCGGCAGAGCGACATTGAGAACCAATTCTGACTAGTCTAGGGGGTAGAGGTGAGACCTCTTGAAATCCTACTGCTGCTTGTGAACCTGTTGGTCTATCTTGTATTGGCGCTGCCGCGGCTTGGCGCGCTGCGGAGGGTGCGCGGGGCTGCTGCCGCCGCGCCGGTGACCGCGGCAGCACAGGTGCTGGCCGAAGGCCTGCGTTGGCAGATGATCCCGGCGTATGCGTTGAGTGTGATCCTGTTCGTGGTTTCTCTGCTGTGGCGCAAACCCGCGGACGATCCCGGTCGAGGCCGTACCAGCCAGGTCACCGCGGGCGTGAGTGCGGGGCTGGGGGCGTTGGGGCTGGCGATTTCCTCGCTGCTGCCGGTCATCGCCCCGGTCTTCCGCTTCCCGCCGCCGAGCGGGCCGTATGCCATCGGCACGCTGACCTATCACTGGGTCGATGCGAATCGCCCGGAGATCTTCACGGCTGATCCCGATGCCCCTCGCGAGTTGATGGTGCAGGTCTGGTATCCCGCTCAGGCCGCCCCATCCGCGCCGCGTGCCCCCTGGGTGCAGGACGCGGATACGCTCGCGCCCACGCTGGCGCGGCTGCTCCGGCTGCCGGGGTTTGCGCTCGGACACCTGAAGTACATCACCAGTAATGCCGTCCCATCCGCGCCCGTGGCAGAGGACGCGGCCAGTTATCCTGTGTTGATCTTTTCACATGGTACGCTCGGTTTTCGCCAGCACAACACCTTTCAGGTGGAAGAACTGGTTTCGCACGGCTATATCGTGGCCGCCATCGATCAACCCTATACCGCCGCGATTGTGGTTTTTCCCGATGGCCGCCAGGTGGATGCGATGGCGCGTGAACAATTAGTGCCTCTAGTCCACCAGAGCTATAGCCCCAGCGAGAACGTGCCTGTCCTGAACGGGCAACCCTTGGACAAGGGCATCATCCCCTATCTGGCGCAGGATGTGGTCTTCACGCTGGATCAACTGGCCGCGCTCAACCAGGCCGACCCCAACGGCATCCTGACCGGGCGGCTGGACATGGATCGCATCGGCT
>CAZYQJ010000137.1:0-9898 GCA_964649925.1 uncultured Litorilinea sp. | reverse complement strand
GCCTCGATGCCGGAGGCGACGTCCTCCTGCATCCGTTGGATCGCGTCTTCTAGGGTCAGTTCACCGACAAAAACCTGGGTCAACCGATCACGCATGGCGTTGAAGAGGATCGTGTTGTATTGATACGCTTGCAGGTCGTACGCCAGGTCCGCCAGCTTGCCGACCTCGGCTGCGAAGACGTTGAGCGACGTGACGGCTTGCGGCAGTTCGACATCAAAGTCAACGCCGCTCTCGGCCAGTCCGAGATGGCCGGGAATAAAGAGCGTGCGCGCATAGAACTCACTCAACACCTCTTCTTGGGTGAGGTATTCCATGACACGCGCCACTTCTTCCGGGTGTTCAGTCGTGTTGATGGCGACCAGCCCCGCGCCGCCGGGCATGCCCGTACAGCCCCCTGGACCGCAGGGGTTGGGCACCGCTTCCCAGTCAAAGGCGTCGCCGATGAGTTCGACGAACTGGCCCACCTGCCAGCTACCTGACATGTAAAAAGCCAGTTGCCCGTTGACAAACGGCTCATTGGCTGCCTGATAGCTGCCCGCGGACCCAATCCACACTTCCGGGATCATGGTGCCGTCGGCGTGCCAATCGACCATAAGTTGCGCCATTTGCGCAAACCCTTCATCCTCCACAAGCATGGGGTTGCCCTCGGCATCAAAGAACGTCGCGCCCATACTCACGGCAGGCCCGGCCAGGCGATGACCGGAGCGGTCCATGGCCATGGCAAAGGTGCCGGTGGCCTCGGCGACTTCGCGGGTAGCCGCCGCCCACTCTTCCCACGTCACCTCGTCCGAGCTATCACTCGGCACTTCCACCCCAGCCTGCTCAAAGAGCGTACGGTTGATGAAAGGGCCGGTCACTGTGAGTTGTGTCATAAAGCCGGGAATGGCGTTGCCACCTGGCGTGGTCTGCATCCATGCCAGGAAGGGGCCAAAATTCTCTTCCCAGTAGGCGGCATCTGCCAGGTAAGGGCGCAGGTCGAGCATATAGCGCGCCAGAATACCAAACTGCGTGACGCGCGCCATGTCCGGCCCTTCGCCTGCCTCAAGTTGTAGGGGTAAGGTCTCAAGAATGCCACTCGCATAGGGGACAGTATCCATCACCACGCGAATGTCCGGATTTTCCGCTTCGAAGCGATCCAGCAACTCACGCAAGATCGTCCCTTCGTTGCCGTCGTCATACCAAGTCATGCGCAACGTGACGACATCACCGTCGCCTTCGGTCACCGCTTCTTCAGCTGCCGCCTCTGTTGGGGCAGCCGTTGTTGGATCAGTGTCTGCACCGGTCGTCGGCGCGCCCCCGGGCTGCGGAGCGCAAGCCGCGATCACCCATACCACAAGGAGCAAAAAGGGCAGAACTCTGGTTCTCAAACCTTTACTCATCGTATAGTCCTCCGGTAGGTGGCATATGAATGAGGGTGAAGCGAGACAACAAGTCGAGATCACGCCTGTGCTCAAGGCGAAAAACAGCGGCACAATGACCGGATAGGCTCAAGATCGAGTCGGTGCACTCATGCCGAGCAGCTCTACTATAGCATAGCCGAAGAACCTGCTCCAACCGGAGCGAAAAGCAGCCCTGGGTTGTGGCAGTGTGTGAGCAGACGCTTACACTGGCGCATCACTTCCAGCAGAAGACACCTTGTCCATGCGTGGCCCAGCCAGATCATGATGTTCGTGGGATGGAAGTTGCGCTACGCCGCAATACCTTGCCGGACAGCGCGCCAGGCGCACCCCCTTCGATTGGCCAAAGTTAACTAACTACTATGTTCCACAGCGCCCAACGCAATTAATGCAGCGCGTTGTGCCTCGGACACCCCTGCCAAACCGCTGATATCCATGCGCTCATAGGGTCGATCGATGCGCAGCGTGCGGATACGTTCAGCGCGCTCGATATCCCACAAGTGAATGATGCCATCTTCCCCGCTGCTGGCCAGCGTCAAACCGTCAGGGCTGACACAAAGCGACCGCACCCATCCTATGTGACTTTGCCGGCGCGCTATTTCGGTTCCATTCGCTACATCCCACCAGTAGATGGCTCCCGCGCTGCCGCCACCGAACAGAACCTTGCCATCCTGACGCCACGCGATGCGGAAGACCACGCTCGTGATGCCAGCGAAAGAGCGCAACAATGCCCCACTCTCCGCATCCCAAACAAATAGCTCTCCTGCCGCGCCCCCACCCCCTGAGCTTGCCAACTGACGCCCATCTGGACTCCATGCCACCCCGGCGACGGCTGTTTGGTGCCCAGAAAGGGTTTGAATCAACATCCCATCCTCGGCGCGCCACAGCCGCACCGTTCGATCCTCGCTGCAGCTCGCCAGCCGCTGCCCATCGGGACTCCACACCACGTCATTGATGGGACTGGTATGGCTGTGCGCAACCCATCGACAAGTACCTGTGTTGACATCCCAGATTCGTACCGTTTGGTCACGCCCTGTACTTGCCAACCAGTGGCCGTCGGGGCTCCAAGCCAGGCGGTAGATAAGATCCGAATGCGCTTGGATAGTTCGCACGCAAACCTCTGTCGCTGTGTCCCAGATATGGACCGTTCTGCCAAAACCACCGCTGGCTACCCATCGGCCATCAGGGCTCCACGCCACGGCATAGACAGCATGGATATGCCCGCGTAAGGTCGAACGGACTGACCCGCTGGCAGCATCCCAAATCGTGAGCGTGGCATCGCTATTGGCGCTGAGTAACGCTGTACCATCCGGGCTCCACACCACGCTGAAAAAGAAAAGGCCATAGACTTTGAGCACGCGCACACTCCAGCCATTCGCCACATCCCACACCCGTATTGTCTGATCATCACTGCCGCTGAGGAGCATCGTACCCCCGGCGGTGAAGGCGATTGAATAGACGGTCGCTCCATGTCCAAACAGAACCCGTTGCGAGGTACTGCGATCCAATCTCCAAAGGCGAATCGTACCGTCAAAGCTAGAGCTAGCAATCGTACGCCCGTCAGGGCTCCAGGCAACGGCGACGACGGTGCTGCTGTGTTCGGCAAAGACCTGTATACATTCGCCGCTGGCCACATCCCAAATGCGTACTGTATGGTCAAAGCTGCCGCTGGCCAGCATCCGTCCGTCGGGCGAAAAGGTCACTTTGGTCATCGGCTGCGTATGTCCGACCAGTGTCTTGATACTGAGACCGCTGGCCACATCCCAAATGTGTATCTTGCGGTCAAATCCACAACTGGCGATCCATTTGCCGTCGGGGCTCCAGGCGACCCCATAGGTATTGTCAGTATGCGCGTGGATCGTCCTCCGGCATGCGCCGCTTGCAATCTCCCAAATGCGGAGCGTTTGATCGTCGCTACCGCTGGCAAGCAGGCGTCCATCAGGGGAAAACGCCACGCTTTGGACATAATCCGAGTGCCCCTCCAGGGTAGAGACAAGCGCGCCGCTTTGCATATCCCACAATTTGACGGTGCAATCCCAACTGCCGCTTGCCAAAATACGCTCGTCGGGACTGAAGGCCAGCGCCATCACCGCCCTATCATGGGCAGGGATTGAAAGGTGCGTCGTTCGCCCGCCATTGCGCCAGACATGCACAGCGCCGTTGATGCTGCTGGCCGCCCAGTAAGAGCCGGAGGGGGTGGAGGCAACGGTATGCACGATGCCACACGCTTCGGAAACAACGCAGTCCTGGAGTGATGCGCCGGAAAGGCGCGCATTATGCATCTCAACACCTTGCAGATAAACGCCGCGCAGGGCGAGACGAGAGAGGTCAACGCCGCGGAGGTCGCCGCGTAGCAAGCGCAACAGGTTGACAATATTCCCTGGCCCATAGCCTTGCATGAGCTGTGGCTGGTCGCGCCAGAAATCGAGGAGCGCCATGAACCGGAGTTCCACCGCGTCCATGCTGCGACACAAAGTGACAAGTCGCTCGAGCAGCTGGGCCGCGACTAATTGCTCCTGACGATGCCGCACATAATCTTTGGCGGTCGCCTGGATCACGGTATGGTTTTCGATCAAATGAGGCCTTGTGCTGGCTATCTCCTGACACATCGTATCGATGACCTGTTCGGTGACAAACTCCAGGATCATGGGTTGCAGCGTGAATGTGGGCGAGTCCGCGCCCCGTTCCACCTGTCCACGGAGAATCAAGGATTCGAGCGCCGCCAGCACTTCGCGTGGCGACGCCTCAGCACCCAGTTTGTCCAGAAGCATGTCCAGCGGCATCAGTTCACGCTGGAGGGCGAACCAGTACACAATGGATCGCTCCAACGAGGTCAAACGGGCAAAATGCTGCTCCATCAATTTGTGGACACCATTAAAGTAGGCATAACCGGTGGATAAGAAGGTAGCAATATCGCCGCCGAAGAGATCACGAATCGGCCCCGATATCAGATTGAGCGCCAGCGGATTGCCATCGTACAGGTTCTGCAAGGCATGCACCTCACGCTCCGACACAACAATATCCTTCATTGCCAGAATGAGGCGACAAGCCTCGTCAGGCAATCCAGTTAGCTGCAATGCACGCACAGGTGCATGGCGGCTCTCCCATTGGCCCAGTTCAGACGGCTTCTCGCGGCTGGTCAATAGGAGGCAACTACGATGCTCACGCTCGCTCAACGCCTGCACCAGTGAGCCATAATCGGCGTAGCCGGTACGATAGGTGCCGGTGAGCGCGCCCGGCTGCATGATCGATTCAAAGTTGTCAAGAATCAACAGGCAGCGCCGTTCGCGCAAAAGCTGCACCAGCAGGGCTAGCTTATCCGTAAACCCCTCAGGTGGGATCGCCTTTTGGTCTGATACTGTGATAATGGTGTGGTCGAGTACTGCCGCCAGCGGAGGGCCGTTTTGCAGCGAACGGAACAACACAACATCAAACTCCGACAAGGCACGCTGGGCAAAAACCATGGTCAGGCTTGACTTGCCAATCCCGCCCAATCCTACCACTGCGACGACACGGCAGTGATCCTCTATGACCCACTGCTGTAGCGCTGCTAATTCGTCTTCGCGACCAATCAGATTAGGGACAGCAATTACCTCGCCCAAATCGATAATGGCACGGGGCATATCTGGCGAAGCGACAATAGGTCCCGCTGCCGTAGCGGTTGTTGAAATCGCTCCACTGTCTACCGATGATGCGCTCGTATCCGTGGGTATGGCTGCCGGTGGGCCAACTTGCGCCCGTGTGCGCGCAAACCATGACTCATCGAACGAAGGGAGCCGGCGCGATCCGTCCTCGCTGACTTGTTGCCACAGGGATTTTGCCTCCTCTTCTTCATTGCCGTTTGTAAACGCATGATGGCGTAGGCAGACGGCAATCAGTCGTTGCAGCGTCTCGGCCTTAGGATATGACTCACCCGTCTCCCACTTCTGAACACTGTGCCAATGCACACCGATTTGTTCAGCGAGCTGGCCTTGTGTGAGCAACAGCCGCGTACGCAACTCGAAAAGTTGTTTGCCAAACTCGTATTTTCGCTGGCGATAGACGCGGTGCGAGCCCATGGTGCGGCACTCCTTTTATATCTACTGCATCCGCTGCGCGAGCCGAGATATTCATGGATACCCATTGATACCCACCGGTACACAACGAAATGCACACGCTTATCCAGTGACTTGGCAGCACAAGCGATATAGAGTGGGGGCCAATTGCAAGAGGACAACGCTGCTGGGGGAACAAGTTAGAGGACCCAAGTTGCTGCATCTGCAACGTTATGCGATGCGCATCGCTCTGGTCAGCCGTGACGGGGAGGCCTGATGAGACGGCAGAACCAGAGACCTCCAAAGGAAGCAGCTTGAGTTCAGTATCTGGGTGTCGATGCGGCGCAATCCATCCGGTCCATGATACCACCGTGCAGGAGCTTTGTATATATATTTATGCCACGCCAGCAATCTCGCATCTCTAAATACCAAACAAGCCTGAACCGCGAAGAGCTAGAGGCCCACCTTGCCGTTACAACTGCGCCGGACGAACGCCGCCGCTGGCAAGTCCTCCTCCATCTAGCCGACGGAACGCCGCTTGCCCAAATTGTGGCGATGACCGGTTACCGCCCCCGCAGCATCCGCCAAATCGCCCAACGCTATTTGGAATTGGGACCAGATTCTCTCTTGGATCATCGGGCCTTCGCTCGGGGTGCAGCGCCCATTCTTTCGGTGGAAGAGCAGACTGAGCTACACCAGGCGCTTCAGACGCCCCCGCCCGATGGCGGCGAGTGGACAGGTCCCAAAGTCGCACGATGGATGACGGCCAGGACGGGGAAGCCGGTCCATCGCCAGCGTGGTTGGGAATATCTACGGCGGCTGCGGGCGCGCGCACAGGAAAATGCAACCTAGTTTACCCACCCATATACACCACAAGTACCCCGTCCCATCCACTGACAACCGCCCCCTATCACGCTATAGTAGCCCCAGCAAGAAATACGCGGACGAAGAAGTCCCTGAGCTTGTAACTGCGCTGATGCCCGCGGCCCAAGCAGAGAGGAGAGACAAGTGGCTTGGAGAAGGGAATAGCCAGAAAGGAGAATCGATGTCAATCATCCAGGATGACCAACCCAAATCCCGTCGGCAGTTCTTGAGCTATATCGGCGCACTATCCGGTATTGCCATACTGTCCGCCTGTACGGCCCCGATGCTCGTCATTCAATCTGAGACAACTGCCCCGGAAGGGCAAGGAGAAACCAACATGAATCGCCTCAACAGTAACAACCAGCCCACCATTGTGCTCGTCCACGGTGCCTTTGCCGAATCATCAAGCTGGGACGAGGTGATCCCCCGCCTGCAAGCCCAAGGCTACATGGCAATCGCCGCGGCGAACCCGCTGCGCAGCCTCTCCGGTGATGCGGAGTTCGTCGCCAGTATCCTCAACTCCATCGAAGGCCCGATTGTGCTCGTGGGCCACTCCTATGGCGGGGCTGTGATTACGCAAGCGGTCGGGGACAACAAGAACGTTAAGGCGCTCGTATATGTCGCGGCCTTTGCACCGGAAGAGGGTGAGAACGCCATCGAGCTTTCGTCCCGTTTCCCCGGTGGAACCCTGGGTGAAAGCTTGTGGCCCGTCCCCCTCCCCGACGGCAGTACGGACCTCTATATTCAGCCGGACAAGTTCCATCAGCAGTTCGCCGCCGATGTCTCTGTAGACAAGACCAGGGTCATGGCTGCGACCCAACGCCCCGTGCGCGATGCCGCCTTGGGTGAAGCCTTTGCGGGGACTCCCGCCTGGAAATCTGTTCCCTCCTGGTTCATCCTACCAGAGCTTGACCTAAACATCCCTTTGGCCGTTCACCGCTTCATGGCTGAACGCGCCCAGGCGAGCGAGGTCGTCGAGGTGGAAGGGGCCTCGCACGCGGTGAGTGTCTCATACCCCCAAGAAGTGGCCGACATCATTCTACGGGCAGCGGCCACTATCGACACGGTCACATACCGCGACACCGTCACCCTGACCTGATTCTATGGGGTCGCGTACAGCGGGTAGCTGTACGCGACCCTGCCTACGCCCTTACGCCAACTATGTGTAGAGAAAACGATAATCTCTAACATACACTCGAACGCTAGCTTGAAAGGACATATCATGAAAATCGTTGTGCTTGGCGGCAGCGGTCTCATCGGATCGAAGCTGGTCAATCTGCTTCGTCAGCGTGGTCACGAGGTTGTGTCGGCATCGCTGGAGACTGGGGTAAACACACTCACCGGAGAAGGAGTAGATGAAGCGCTGGCGGGCGCTCAGGTTGTTGTTGACGTGACCAACTCACCTTCATTTGAGGACAAGGCAGTTTTGGCATTCTTCGAAACGTCGGGGCGTAACATCATTGCAGCAGAGGCGAAGGCAGGCACAAAGCATCATGTCGCTTTGTCGGTCGTTGGCACTGAACGTCTGCAGGAAAGCGGCTACTTTCGCGGGAAAATGGCTCAAGAGAGACTGATCAAGGAATCGCCAATCCCCTATACGATCCTCCATTCAACCCAGTTTTTCGAGTTCTTGGGCAGTATCGCACAATCAGGGATGGTTGGACAAGCGGTTCATCTCTCCCCTGCACTGGTACAGCCGATCGCGTCCGATGACGTGGCGGCAACCCTGGCCACCATCGCTGTGAGTTCTCCGCTCAATGGCATCGTTGAAGTGGCTGGCCCCGAACGCGTCAGCCTGGCCGAATTGGTCGAACGTTTCCTGCGTAAGACAGGCGACTCACGCCATGTTGTAGCCGATGTCAATGCACGCTACTTTGGCGCTGTGTTGAATGACCAATCCCTGACGCCCGGAGCGAACCCACGCATTGGTTCCAAAACATTCGAAGAGTGGTTCAGCACGTTCAAGCCGCGAACCCAGGTCGCCAAAGAACGGGCTTAACCTGGCAAGCGCATAGCCCGTCCATTCGACCGCAGTGTACTCCACGCCCGATGCATGCGCCGCTATCTGGTCGCACGCATCGGGCACGACCAACGTTTATCAACGAGTCTAGCTTTTGTGCCAAGCGATTCGGGCGTGCGTACGCTCGTCGCCTTCTAGAAATCAGGGGAATGCTCAAATGTCACGCCAGATTCGCAATTACACCGGCGCAAACATCAACGTTACGTACGATGCGGAACGCTGCATCCACGCTGCCGAATGTCTCAGACGTTTGCCCGCTGTCTTTGACACCAGCAAACGCCCCTGGGTGCAGCCCGATAATGAGTCAGCAGACAACGTGGCCGCCACGATCTTGGCCTGCCCTTCAGGGGCGTTGCATTTTGAGCGCAAAGATGGGGGTGAGGCTGAACCGATCCCAGCACACAACACCATCCGCCTCACGAGAAACGGCCCGTTGTATGTGCGCGGCGATTTCACCATCGTGAACAGCAAAGGGGAGACCGTAGCGCATGACACCCGTGCTACGCTCTGCCGCTGCGGGGGGTCTGCCAACAAACCCTTCTGTGACAACACCCACAGGAAGATTGGGTTTGCCGCCGAATAGTGACAGGGGATCCAATCATTGGTATGTACGTGGACATCGCACGCCGAGTGTCGGCGAAACCAAGGAGAGTTGTCATGCACAGTCTGTTGTCAGGCCCAACCATGGCGGATTTTGGGATGGCCCTACCTTACTTCACCGAAATCGTCGAGTTGAAGTACACAAGCACTGTGTACGGCCCGCAGTTAGCCCGCAGTATGATTGGCCAGGTCTTTGGTGAACAAGCCATTGTTGTGACCGGCATAGCACCCGACGGCCAAACCTGGCGGGCGATCTACCCACACGCGACGAGCGATTGTTGGGCCATGCCTCAGCCATACGACACACCGATGGTGCTGGACCAGGTGATCGAAGATCACATCAACGGCCCAATGCACGCTTCGATCTAACCTACTCGCTGTCTCAATCCATTCGCCCGAATGTAGAGCCCAACAGCCAGCCTCGCCGATCCCGAAGGCGGAGGTTGGCTGTTGGGTGTGGCCGCCTTTTGTCGCGGCTCTATAATTTCGCAGATCCCTTTATTGTCTTCGCTGTATTGCCCCTGATAGGAGGGAACCGGAAATTAGCGCCTGCAGGCGCATGTCATGATGGCTCCTGGTCTTGTTGATTGTCCAGCGCGTGCAGGTGCTGGGGAAGGCCGGAGACAATGGCCTTGGCCCAGCGTCTGCCACCGCTTGAATCACAAAACAAAACGGGCCACCTGAACCCTCAGATGACCCGTTTTCATCAACGCTGACGGAGAACACAGGGTTTCGCCTATTCACTGGCGCTAGTCGCCTTCTTGGGGTAAGCGAAATATATGTCCTGGGAACGCCAGGGGCAGGCATGTATTACACAGACAACAGGTCCGGACCGGCGACAGTGGCCGCGGCGGTCAATTCTCCGGAGCAGATGACGTCGGCCAAGGTAGCAAAACGCCCACCGCATTGTTCTACCGCGTCCACTACGGCGTCGATGAGACGAAAGGCATGGTCGTAATCGTCGGCGATGCCGTGGGTATGCA
>CAZYQJ010000136.1:0-9913 GCA_964649925.1 uncultured Litorilinea sp. | reverse complement strand
TTCACCGTGCCCAACCCCGACGAGGTAGAGGAAGGCAAGACCTTTAAGGACTATCTCAACCCCAAGTCGAAGGAAGTGTTGACCGGCTGTTGGGTCGAGCCGAGCATCGGGGATGATGAGCTGGGCAGCCGCTACCAGTTCGAGCGGTTGGGCTATTTTGTCAGCGATATCGAGGACTCGCGACCGGGCCATCTGGTCTACAACCGCATCATCGAACTGCGCGATTCGTGGGCCAAGGCTGCCCAGCCGCAGCCGGTGCGTGAGGCCAGCCCCGTCCCTGCGCCAGCCCGTACGGAAACGAGCGAAGACGGGGAAAGCCGCCGCAGCCGCACCGAGGTGCGCAATGCGATCCGCGCTGAGCAGCCCGAACTGGCGGCGCGGCTGGCACGCTATACGGATGAACTGGGCCTGCCCTTTGAGGATGCCGACGTGCTGACCGGCGACCTGGCCCTGGCGCGCTTCTTTGAGGATGCGCTGGCGGTGCATCCGCAGCCCAAGAGCGTTGCCAACTGGGTGACCAATGAAGTGCTGCGCGAGGCCAAAGAAGCGTCTGTAGAGAGCTTGCGCGTGAGCGGGGCGCAGGTGGGCGCGCTGGCTGCGCTGGTGGATGGCGGCAAGATTACCGCCACCGCGGGCAAGGAGGTCTTTGCCGAGATGGCCGCCACCGGCAAGGACCCGGCGCAGATCGTGGCCGAGCGCGGGCTGGAACAGATCGATGATGAGGCCCATCTGCTGCCGGTAGTAGACCGCATCATTGCCGCCAATGCGGACAAGGCGGCGCAGTACCGGGCGGGCAAGACGGGGCTGTTGGGCTTCTTTGTCGGCCAGGTGATGCGCGAGACGCAGAGCCGAGCCAACCCCAAATTGGTGCAGGCGTTGGTGCAGCGGCAGCTTGCGAGCGAATGACGAAATTCCGCCTATTGTAAATCGGGTTTAGGTGACCGGCGCTTCCGAAGCGCCGGTCACCCTTTCAGCCTGCTTGAGCGCATAGCTTCCTCACCAGATGTCGCAGCAGCCGGGCGCATCGGGTTTTCCAACCTGGCGAATTTTTATCTTTTTTCACGCTTTTATCCACTTGTGCGCAACCGAGGGGCCACCGCAATCAAAGCGCCGGTAGCCAAAGGCAGTGAAGTCCTCCGACGCATATTCCCACACAAGCGTTTCATCTGTCATGCTGAAGTGATCAAAGAAGTTGCCGGTGGGCGGACGAAAACCGCCCTTGTTGTTATGTGGAAAAGGGATGCGTTTCTGTACAAAAGGCAGTTCTTGCAGCGCATCTGTGAGATGCTCAAAGTACAGCACCAGTGAGATCCCCGCCCTATCTACATACGCTTTCTGGTTCATCTCCGTACCAGGTCCGTGGCGCAGGGGGAGAAGTCGCTTCATGCCTTCTGCAAAGGTAGCGGGCCGAGGCGGTTCTGTGCCATCTTTGTGGGCAGGCTCAAAAAACCAGCCGCTGATTGCACGCTCATACGGATTGCGGACAATCGTAAAGATGAGGTACTCCCGAAATTCCTCAGGAACCAGCCATTGATGGTGATCTCCATACCATTCGCCATCGAAATGATCCATCAGCCAGCGGTTCATGGATTTGGAAGCGGTACGCGGGATGCCGATGTAGACATATTTGTGGGTTCTGGACACGATCATGGGGAGCCCCCGATTATTCGTCTGCACCTGAACATAGTCAGGAAGACGGCACGACCTCCACCAGTGACACGCCGCCATAGACCGCAGGCGCGTCTACGGGCAGACCGGCGTAGACCGTCGCCGGGGTGATCAGCGCAGTCTGCTCCAGAGCGGTGCCGGGGAGCGCGCCCGCTGCGCCGAGAAAGGCATGGCTCCAGCGGAACTGGCCGCGCAGGTCGCCCGCCACCCCCAACGTCTGCAAGGCGTCCACTGCCTCTTGCGTCAGGTTGAGGCTGGCTTCGTCGGCCACGGCCCCGGCGATAATCGTGCCGGTGGGCCACTGGCGCACCCAGGCCGCCAGCCGCGCCGCTTCCCCCTCTACCAAGGTGTCAAAGACCGCTGCATCCAAGACCCCGCCATCCGGTGTCAGCGCCACTAGATTATAGCCGCGTGCGCCAGGCGCGACCTCACGTCCGTTGACCGTGATATGCGCGAAGTCGCCCACCTCCAGCCCTGCGCTGCGGATCACGACGGCGACGCCTGGGGCCAGCTGGATGCCGGTCGTGCCGACGGCTGCGCCCTGCGGCGTGACGGCTGCGGCCACATCGGCGGTAGACCGCGGCGCACCCTCAAAGGCGATCTGAAGCCGGTCAACCGGCTGGTCAGCCAGGCCGGGCGCAACGATGATGTGATGGCGGTTGCCCTCGGCGCGATGGGGGACGGGCCGGCCGTTGAGGGTGTAGGTCGCGGCGGCGGGTGCATCGAGCGTTAGGGTGATTTCGCCGCCCTGGTCGGGCAGGTCGATCAGGATCGTAGGCGCGGCGCGCGTGGCGTAGCGCGGCCCATCCGGTACAGCTACGGATGACCAGCCTTCGGCCAGCAGGTGATGGGCTTCGGGCGATGCTAGGTCATAACGCTGCGCCCGCGACGGCGCAGGCTGCACGCGGTAGAGGCGAATCGTGGCGGGCGCGCCGCGCCAGTCCGTCCCCTGCCACTCGTCGAGGCGTTCTAGGGGCAGGGCTTCTTCGACGTAACGGATCAGCAAGTCGGGCGCGGCCTCGACGTGCAACGTGACATAACGCACGTCGAGGAAATCTAGCACCTGGGGCGCAAGGCGGCGCGCCCGATCCACCAGAGCAGGATAGGCGGCGGACAGTTCAGGGGCCAGGTGATCGCGGTCGGCGTTCATGAGCGCGATCAGGTCGCCGATGGTGGGAACCTCGGTGAAATACTGGAACTTGTATTCGGGGTTGCGGCTGGTGTTGCCGCCCAAGCGCCGTTTGCCGTGTACCGTCTGATGCCACTGTTGGCGCATGATGATCAGGTCTTCGCGGCCTAGCACGCGCGCGCCGTTGCGCCAGCCCGTGGGCAGTTCAAGGATTGCAAAGTCGTCCGGTTCGGCGGCAAGCCGGGCATAGAGCGGCGGTACACGCATATCAACCAGCGGCAGGGGGGTCGAAAGATGTTCACCTACGAAGACCAGCGCGACCACGCTTGCGACCAGTATGGACGTCGTTCGCCCGCGCAGCCAGGGACGCGCCAGCAGCCATACCAGCCCCTGGGCAGCCAGCACAGCCAGGCAGGCCATGACCAGCACGCTGTAGCGGCTAGGATAGCGGTTGCCGCTGAAAAAGGGCAGGCGGCTGATTAGGGAGAATGGGCCGGGGATCGGGGTCTCCACGCCCGCCCAGCGTACCCACGGCCCCAGGCTGAACCAGACAAACAGGAGCAGCGCGATCGTCCAAAAGAGGGTAGCGCGGCGAGCGGCGCGCGCCCCGCGCATGCCTACGACCACACCCAGCAGCGTCAGGATCAGCGCGCTATAGCCGAGGTAGAGGTGCTGGCCTTTGTCGTTGGGGAAGGGGAGGTTGGCGGCCCACTCACCCAGCAGCGGGTGCAGCCGGGTAGGCAGCCAGAAGCCCATCAGGTCGGCGCTGAAGATGTCGGCAAAGCCGCCCCCGCTGGCGAAGAAGTCCCCCTCTTGGCGCAGGTCGGGCAGCATGGCCGCCAGGAAGGGGGCCAGCGCCGCGAGGGTGACCAGCCCCAGCGCGACCCCTCCCCACCCTGCGGGCGCAAGGCTGCGGCGCAGCGGCGGGCGTATCCCCGCGAGCAGCCACCACAGGGCAAAGATCGCGCTGAAGATGACCAGGAACGAAGCATAGGTCAGTTCAGCCCAGGCCTGGAAGCCTAGGAACAGCCCGGCGCGCAGCCCATTGTGCAGCGCGGCGCGGCGCGTCCGGCTTTGACCTAGACGCCAGAGATAGAGCGCGTAGAAGGGGATCCACTGGCTGCTGGCGATGTTAAACTGGCCTAGCGCAGCATAAAAGAGTTTGGAGGAGGCGAACGCATAGATCACGCCCGCTACCCCCGCGGCCAGGTGATGGCGCAACGTGCGCGGCGCGGCGGGCGCGATGACCGTCAGGGCAAGCAGATAGGCCCCATAGCCGCCCAGCACAAAGCTAGACAGCAACACCAGGTTGTTCGCCGTTACCAGGTTGAACGCACCCTGCAGGGGGATGCTGATCAGCCCGTTGAGCGGCGTGAGCGTGTAGAAAGCCAGGTTGATCCCGATGGGATGGAACATCCAGCCACTGTGGAAGATGTCCGGCTGGTGTTGGTTTACCAGCCGGGCGTTGATCCACCAGAGGTTCCAGGCCAGGGCCGGGTCATCGATGCCGTCACCCGGCATATGGGTGGCTAGATGGCGGGCGAGGGGCCAGGTCAGCGCCAGGCTGATCAGCCCCAGAGCCAGCAGCATGACGCCATGCCGCCGCCAAGCGTCATGCTGGCCGCGCCGGGCGAACATCAAGGGGTGGGCGTGGGTGTGGGCGTTGCGACCGGGGAGCCGAACGCGTTGGGGTTTTGCATGAGATAGCCCAGACGCACCCGTGCAATGACGTTGAGTTGGGGGTTATCGTCGCCCGCCAGTTCGGATGTCTTTTGAAAATACTCAATGGCGCTGACCACGTCGCCGCGCGCTTCAGCCACACTTCCTTGTAAAAAGGTGACCATCGGGTTGTCGGGCGCGATGGCGACGGCTTCCTGCGCGGCGGCGGCTGCGCCGTCGAGGTCGCCCACCATGAGCCGGTCATTGCCGAGGAGAATCCAAACCTGGGCTGGCTCCGCGGCGAGCAGTGTCTGGGCCTCTGCCAGCGCGGCGGCTGCGCCCTCGGCGTCGCCCAACCGTTCATGCAGCACGACTTCCCACACGGCGAGTTCCGGCTCATTGGGCAGTTGTTGGCGCGCCGCCTGGACAGCCGCTAACGCCTCGTCCCAACGCTGTTCGGCTACCAGCCGGTCGATCTGATTGGTTGCCTCCACCATGGCGACCGCTTGCGGATTGGGCGGAAAAAGGGTGTTGATGCCCCAATACAGAACGACTGCGGCCACGATCAGCCCGCCCACGGTGAGCAGGGCGCGGGTGAGGGCGCGCCTGCGACGGTCGGCCACGATGCGGTCAAGCTGCCACCAAAAGGATTCGGCGGGCGGGTTGCGGCGGCGCAACGCTTCCATCCCGCCCGCGGCGGCTGCGGCCCTGGCGATGGCATTGGGCCGGGAGTCAAGCCGGTTGAGAATGCTCTGCCAGCGGCCTTCTTCGGGGCGCAGGTCGATCCCATCCGCGCTCAGACGATCAAATTCCTGTTCAATCTGATCGAGCAAGGTCAAAAACTCTTCGACATTCTGGCTGTTGATCTGCACGATCAGGCGATCGGCTTTATCCAGCGATTCACGCAGTTGGTTGGCTGCGGTCTTTGAGCGAGAGTCTACTGTGTGTGCCATCGGATGTCGACCACCTTTCTTGTCCGGGTGTGCAGCCGCAGGATGCGGCGTTTAGCCCGCGTCTTCCTCTTCGTCGTCTTGGAAGTCGTCGTCGTGCTGTTCTTCCTCGCGCTGGATCTCGCGGAAGACGCGGTTCAGCCCGGATTTGATCTGGCTTTCGATCTTGGCCTTGCGTTCTGGGGGAACGGGGAACCACTCCAGCATTTCGCCCACCAGCCCGCTCTTGGTCTCGTTCTTGTTTTTGCCTTCCAGATAGTAGTCACGCACACGCTTGCGCATAAACTCGATATATTCGCCGACGCGGTAGGTGGCATCTGGGCTGCAGACGGGGCCATGCCCTGGGATCAGATAGTCCGCACCCAACTGGCGGATCAGTTCCAGGGCGTTGAGCCATTCGAGGGTATTGCCCTGCGCCATATAAGGATGCTGATCGACCCAGACAATGTCACCCACAAAACAGATTTTTTCTTCCGGAAGCCAGACAATACTGGTAGCCGGGGTGTGGCCGCCGACAAAGATCAGTTCGATCTGGCGTGTGCCATAGAGCAACTTAGCCCGGTTGGTGAAGGTGATGTGCGGGGGGATGATCTCGATGTTGTTGAGTTGGGCCTGGATCTCCGGTTCGCGTTTAAAGCTGTTGCGGACGCGCTCTTTGAAGTTGTCGGTGTAACCAGACATCTCTTTATGGGCGCGTTCATGGGCAATGACCTTGACGGGCATGAAGTACTGGTTGCCCAAGGCATGCCCACGGTGATGATCGGTATTGATCAGGTAGAGAAAGGGTTCATCAGGATATTCTTCCTCGACCTGGGCGCGCCAGTCGATGGCCTGCTTGGGGATCAGCGGGCTATCCACCAGGATGATGCCTTCTTCGGTGTAGATAAAGCCTGGGGTGCAGCCACGATAATGGTTGTTGATAAAGACGCCGGGAACCAGTTCCTCGCGTTCGCCCAGCCCTGTGACGCCGATCCGGGCCGCGCTTCTGCGTCGTGCCATGGGAATCTCCTGTTCATACTGCGATCCGGGGCCGTCGTAAAGGCCGCGGCCTGTGTGTCTGGTAAACAGTATAGACGGCAAGTCATAGGCTGTCAAAACAACCTGTTTTATGTAAAGGTGGGAGGGTTGTATTGCAGGTAACTCAGCCGCAACTTGGCTGGTGTAAACTCAACACTAAATTAGCGCCCCCAGAGGTTCACGCGCCGGAGGGAGGGCATGCTATAATGGCTGGCGATTTAGTAAAACGTTATGGTGATGCAACGCTAAGCCAGCTTAAATCGTGTTGTACGGTGGATCATCGCCTGCAGCGTGAGCCGTGCAACGTTCAAATGGACAGTGGATAGAGGGTATCAGATGCCCAAACGTCTTGGGGTATTGACCAGCGGGGGGGATGCTCCCGGGATGAATGCTGCGGTGCGCGCTGTGGTGCGTGCCGGGATCAACCGGGGGGCTGAGGTCTTTGCCATCTATGAGGGATATCAAGGCATGATCGAAGGCGGCGACCGGATCCGCCCAATGGGCTGGAGCGAGGTCGGCGGCATCCTGCAGCGCGGGGGAACCATCATCGGCACAGCGCGTTCCCAGGCTTTTCGCACGCGCGACGGGCGCAAACAGGGCGTGCGCAATCTGATCATGCAGGGCATTGACGGGCTGGTGGTCATCGGCGGCGACGGCAGCCTGACCGGTGCGGACCTGCTGCGCCGTGAATGGCCGGAGTTGCTTCAGGAGTTGGTGCAGGATGGCGAGATCACCCCGGATATCGCCGAGCGCCACCGCTTTCTGGCATTGGCTGGGCTGGTGGGGTCGATTGACAATGACATGCTTGGCACGGACATCACCATCGGCGCGGATACGGCGCTGCACCGCATTACCAACGCGGTAGACGCGCTGACCAGCACCGCGGCCAGCCACCAACGCGCCTTTGTGGTCGAGGTGATGGGGCGGCACTGCGGCTATCTGGCCGTGATGAGCGCGATCGCGACCGGGGCCGAATGGGTGTTGATCCCCGAAAGCCCACCCGAAGACGATGAGTGGGAGAGCCAGATGGTGGCGGTGCTGCGTGAAGGGATGCGGATGGGCCGCCGCGACAACATTGTAATCGTGGCCGAAGGGGCACAGGACCGGCACGGCAACCCCATCACAAGCGCCTATGTGCGCCAGGTGTTGGAAGAAGGGCTGGGTGAGGATGTCCGCATTACCGTGTTGGGGCATGTCCAGCGCGGCGGTTCACCCAGCGCCTATGACCGCATTCTCAGCACCCTGATGGGGGTGGAGGCGGTTGATGCGGTTTTGTCCGCCCAGCCCGATACCGAACCCTACATGATCGCTATCCGGGACAACAAACTCATCCGCCAGCCGCTGGTGGAATGTGTGGCGCGGACGCACGAACTCAATGAAGCCATCCACAACTGCGACTATGAGAAGGCGATGCGCATGCGCGGCTCAGGTTTCCAGGAGGCATACCGCATTGCCCGCGCGCTGGTGGGCGCCGTGCCGCCGGAGCCGAAATCCGGCGACAAGCCCTTACGGTTGGCGATTCTCCACGGCGGCGGCCCGTCGCCAGGCATGAACGCCGCGGTGCGTGCTGTCGTGCGTATGGCGGTGGAAAGCGGTTATCAACCGCTGGGCGCGCTGCGTGGCTTTCGCGGGCTGATCAACAATGAAATTCGCGAACTCGATTGGATGAGCGTCACCGGCTGGGCGCCTATGGGAGGGGCGGAACTGGGAACGAGCCGCAAAGTGCCCGCAGACCGCGACCTGTACGCCATTGCGCGCACGCTGGAGGAAAATCAGATCGGCGCACTGGTGATGATCGGCGGTTGGAACGGCTATTCGGCAGCCTATGCGCTGGTGCAGGCGCGGCGCACCTTCCCGTCATTCAACATCCCGATCATCTGTATCCCCGCAACCATCAACAACAACATCCCTGCCGCTGAGTTCAGTATCGGCGCAGATACGGCACTCAACAACATCACCGAGGTGGTGGACAAGATCAAGCAGTCGGCGGTGGCCTCGAATCGTGTCTTTGTGGTGGAGGTGATGGGCCGTTACTGTGGCTATCTGGCGTTGATGAGCGCGCTGGCGACCGGTGCAGAGCGGGTCTACATTCATGAGGAAGGCGTGCGGCTGCACGATCTGGAGCAGGATATCGAGTTGCTGATCGACGGGTTCCAGCATGGTAAACGGCTGGGGCTGATGATCCGTAACGAGAACGCCAACCAACTGTATACCACTCAATTTTTGGCCGCGCTCTTCGAGGAAGAGGGGGGTGACCTCTTTGACGTGCGCATCTCGGTGCTGGGCCATCTCCAACAAGGCGGCGACCCTCAACCGTTTGACCGGACGTTGGGGGCGCGCATGGCCTATCGCGCAATCGAGTTTCTGAAGCAGCCGGAGTCCCAGACTGACGGCGAACCGCCTGCGGTCTGCCTGGGGCAGGTCAACGGCGAACTGCGCTTTACGTCGCTGGAGGAAGTGGTCCGTTTGGCGGATGAACGTCTCCAGCGGCCCAAACAACAATGGTGGATGAACCTCCGGCCCATTGCGCGCATGATGGCGCGGCAAGAGGACCCGGAGGAAACAAGCGATTCCGTTTAGCCCTGCTGCGGCGTCCTGCGCCTCGAGCGCACCGCGCCGGTAGGCAGTAGGTCAACGAATGTTCGGTTTAAGAATTCAAATTCATCAGTTTGTAAGGAGTCTTGAAAATGAGGATTGGCATTCTGACCGGCGGCGGTGACGTCCCCGGTCTTAACCCCTGTATCAAAGCGGTTGTCTATCGCGCGGTGGACGAAGGCCATGAGGTCATCGGCATTCGCCGCGGGTGGGGCGGTCTGCTGGAGTTGAACCGCGACGATCAGGAAAGCATCAACCGCAACACGATCCGGTTGGACAAGAATGTGGTGCGCACGATTGACCGCACCGGTGGCACGTTTTTGCACACCAGCCGCACCAATCCGGGCAAGGTCCGGCCCAAGGATGTGCCTGAGTTTCTCAAGGACCCGGAACACCCGGAGGCCGAAGAAGAAGACCCGCGCCCGCGTGACTTTACGCCGCATGTCCTGAAGAACCTGGAGTACATGGGCATTGACCGGCTGATCCCCATCGGCGGTGATGACACGTTGAGCTATGGCGAGCGGCTTCACAGCGAAGGCTTCCCCGTGATCGCCATCCCCAAGACGATGGATAACGACGTCTATGGAACCGACTACTGCATCGGCTTTAGCACGGCAGTTACGCGCAGTGTGCAGTTCATCCACCAACTCCGCACCAGCACAGGCTCACATGAGCGCATCGCCGTGGTGGAGTTGTTTGGCCGCAACAGCGGTGAGACCAGCCTGATCAGCTCGTACCTGGCGGGCGTGGATCGATCCATCATCTCAGAAGTGCCCTTCGACCCCGAACTGCTGGCCGAGCTGGTGATGAAGGATAAGCGCAGCAACCCCAGCAACTACGCCATGGTGACGATCAGCGAAGGCGCGCATATGGTGGGCGGCAAGGTGGTGCAGTA
>CAZYQJ010000135.1:0-10074 GCA_964649925.1 uncultured Litorilinea sp. | reverse complement strand
TAACCCCGCATCCTCCAACTCAATCGGATAGGCATGGCGAAAATAGCCGAGCAGCATCAGCACGGCGAACGGGATTGACCAGGTGGTATAGGCGACGATCAGGCCGGTATAGGTGTTGATCAGGTCAAGCGTCCGCAGAAAGAAATAGACTGGCACGACGCGCGTGATCGGCGGGACCAACTGGCTAAAGAGCAGTACCGACAGGATCAGCAGGCGTCCGCGGAAGGAAAAACGGGCCAGCACATAGGCCGCCGACGCTGAAACCGCTGTCGCCAACAGAGAAGTGACCAGCGACACGACCAGGCTGTTGGAGAAGTAGCGCGCCAGCGGGATGACATTGAGTACCGCCCGGTACGCGCCAAAGCCCAGCGTCGTGGGCAGCCATCTGGGTGGTACGGCAACGATCTCCGTGTTGGTTTGGAACGAGCTTTTCAGCATCCAGTAGAAGGGGAACAGCACGAAGATCAGGATCAAGGCGACCACGACAAAGGTCAGCACCCGCAGCAGCCAGGTGCTGATCAGCCTGCGCGTGCGTCCTGGATAGTAGAGCGGGACTGATGGCGCGGCAAGCGTCTGTTTCATTCCGGCCTCCCCGAAGTTCGCAGGTAGATGGCGGCGATCACGCCTGTGAGCGCCAGGATCACCACCCCAATCGCCGCCGCATAGCCCAGGCGGTAGAACTGGAACGCATACTGGTAGAGCAAGACGGCCAGCACATTCGTCCTGTCCACTGGCCCGCCGCGGGTCATGATGTAGTGGATGTCAAAGACGCCAAAGCCGCCGATAAAGAGCAGCGTCAGCAGCACTTGCAGCACCGGCATGAGCAGGGGCAGTGTGACAAAGCGGAACCGCTGCCAAATCCCTGCACCGTCGATCTCGGCTGCCTCATACATATCCTTGGGGATACTCTGCAGACCCGCCAATAGCATGATGGTGATGAAGGGCAGGCCGCCCCAGATACGCACGCTTGATACTGCCAGCATCGGCAGGTTGACCGGCCCCCATTCCGCCTGCCAATTGCTGAGAAAGGCAATGGGCCGCGTGATTAGGCCCAGCCCCATCAACAGGTCATTGATGGGGCTGCGCTCTCCGCTGAACATCCAGACCCAGATGCCAGAGGCGACTACCGGCGGCGTCACCCACGGGATCAACACGGCACTTCGTAGCAGGCCGCGCCCGCGCATCTCCTGGTTGAGTACCAGGGCGATGATCAGGCCGAGGATGACGCTGACCGAGACGGCGATGATCACGAAGGTGATGGTGTTGCTCAGCGTGCGCCAGAAGCGTGGGTCTTCCTGAAACAACTCCTGAAAGTTGGCCAGGCCGACAAAGGGGACTCCATACGCTGCCGACTTGAGCAAGTCATGGTCGAAGAAGGCGCTGCGTAAGGTGGAGACCATGGGAAATACGCTTAACGCCAGCACCAACACCGTGGCAGGCAGCACCATCACATAGCAAAACAGTTCAGTCCGGCGTCTCATAGGCATACTCCTTCCCCGTCGGCGGCCTGACTTATGTATCTATTACTCTGGCTACACCCGTGCCGCATCCATTTCGGCCTGCATACGCTCCTGCGCTCGCGCCGTCACTTCCGGGATCGGCTGCCGCAGCAGCCAGGCTTCCTGCATCATGTCATAGAAGACCGCGCCCGCACTGCCCAACATCAAGGTGGCCCACGCCGGGGTGGGGTGCTGGGAGGTGTGCGCATAGTCAAGACATTCGACGATCACCTGCCGCCAGGGGGTTTCCTGCCAGAACGGATCGGCCATCACATTCTTGTTGCCCGAGACGCGGTTGAGATATTTGGAGAGTTGAAGCATGTTCTCATCACGGCTGAGGAGGGCAATCCACTGGCAGGTTTCTGCCGGATATTGTGTGCCGTGGAGCACGCCCCAATACCCTGCGCCGCTGTAGGAGACAATGCGCTCATTGGCAGGGGGCAGCGCGCCCGCCCACTTGCCGTTCAGATCGGGCGCAAGACGTTCCAGGTCCGGGCCAGTGGCATCTGGAACCATCGTATTAATGGCAACGCGGCTCGCCATGAACTCGTCTACGCTGTTCCATGACGGGTCCATCACTGTGGGCGGCGTGATTTCGTGAACCCAGATGCAGTCATGGACCAACTGTAACGCCTCCTGCATCTCCGGCGTGTCAATGGTCGCCTGCGTGCCGTCCTCGTTCATAAACTCACCGCCCGCCTGCCAGACCAACGGCAGCAGACCTTGGGGCGGCTGGCTGCCGCTGACGTTGAAATCAACACCCCAACGCGTTACATTGCCGTTGTCGTCGCGCTGGGTCAATGCCTTGCCCTGCTCGACCAGTTCTGCCCAGTCCTTTGGCGGTTCTGCAAGGCCCGCTTCCTCCAGAAAATCTGTCCGGTAGAGCATCGGGCGGATGTCGCCGCGCCAGGGGATGCCGTAGAATTCGCCCTGCCAGAAGACATCTTGCAGCGCAGGTTCGTAAAAACGCTCTTCCAGATCGGGCCAGTAGATCTCTCTGTAGTCGGTGATGGGCATGGGGCCATTTTCACCCTTGCCCAACTGCACATGCGAGTAGAGCCAGAACATATCCGCTGCGTCGGGGTGATCGCCGCCGCTGGAGACAAGCAGATAGGTGTCGCGTGACTGCGCCCAGTTGATGATCTCGGTTGTAACGTCGATGCCGGATTCTTCTTTGAACTGGGCCGCAAAGTCGTTGAACATGCCCAGCCATTCCTCATTGTCGCCATAGTTCATGGTCCAGAATGTGAGGCTGATATCCTCGGCAGCGGGTGCAGCCGCTCCACTCTCGGAGGTTGTCCCCGCGGGCGCAGCCGGTGCGGTGCAGGCTGCGGCGGCGGCCCCAGCAGCGGCCAGCCCTGTCAGATGCAGAAATTCTCGTCGGGATAGCTTGTTCATGGTGTAGCCTTCTTTCTGGTTGGGGAACCGAGTCACGCAAGCTGCCATTTTCCGGTCTGCTAGGGCAGGTGCTGATGCGGCGGGGTACAGCCGGAATAAAGGCCAAAAGGATGGAGCGTACTACCCATTGGCAGGGCGGCCTGACAGTAGGCGGTAGGTGTCAGCGCCCACGGTACGGGCGCTTTGGCTAAAGATACCCTGCCTGTCTTCGGTATGCTGTGAAATCGATGGGGCGCGGGAGCGTAAAAGCGGGCCTTGGGGGCAGCCCATTACCTGCTTGGATTTTGGCTATCAAACGTCAAATGGGCATTTCCATGCGTTTTGTGTTCTTGTTGCGTCTTCCACCTCCTTTCCCAGAAAGCCAGACTGGCGACCACAGCGCGGTAGATTAACTCTGGATCGCCGGTACGCATACCGGCAAGGATTTGGCGGTGGCCGCCAATCCCCCAATCAAGCCCCATGCGGTCGGAGAGCGTCGAACGGATCGAGGCAAAGAACAACTCTTCAACCACGCGACCCAACCGGATCACCAGGTCATTGTGGGTTGCATCCAAGATGGCGAAGTGAAATGCGAGGTCGAGGCGGGCCAATTCGCTGACATCCGGATCCGGCGTGCGCGCATATGTTTCCCATGCTGCATTCGCCGCTTCCATTTGGTCCCAGTCCGCATCCGTTGCCTTCCTGGCTGCCAGTTGGCAGTACCCGGCCTGGACCAGATAGCGCAGTTCAAGCAGATTCGTGCCTGCGCTGCCATCCAGGATCAGGCTAAAGATCAGGGGGCTTAATAGGGTCGGCGTCGGCTGGCTTGCGACGTAGGTCCCGTCTCCTTGTTGAATCTCGACCACGCCCAGCGCTGCAAGCATCTTCATTGCTTCGCGTACCGCGCCGCGCCCGACGCCGAGTTGGTGCGCCAGTTCCGCTTCTGAAGGGAGACGCTGTCCAGCACGAATTTCGCCCGCGAGCAAACCGCGCTCGAAGCGATCGACGATCATCTCGACGACACCAGGTTGTTTGATCTTGGAAAAGCTCGGCGTGCCGTTAGACGGATCCATCATGTATCTTGCCGTGACCCAGGGCTGGGGAGCAGAATCAGTCAGACGACAGACGTATGATGTATGGCAAGTATAGGCCAGCCATAAACGGATGTCAACGTGGTCGCGCAACGTTGATGCGACCTGGGCAAGCCTATCCTGGCGACGGGCGTACTGGACGAGGGGGCACAGCGATCACCGATATTGACAAATCAACCGGAAGCGGATAATCTTTGCTCCACTGTTCTAGTGTACCAGAACAGTGGAGCAAAGGTCATTGTCCCTCGACCTGCTCAGCGGTATGACGGATCCCTACGTCGATTCCGACCCCAGGCAATGATGCCCAATTCCAGATCGCACCTGCTGTCTCGGCTTTTGGCTTCGCACCTACCATAGCTCGTAATGAAAATTCAGATTGATCGCGACTTGGCCATACCCATCTATACACAGATCGTTGGACAAATTCAGTTTGGCATAGTTTCTGGTCACTTGCCTTTTGGCGCGCAGTTGCCCTCGATTCGTGACCTGGCGAAGGAACTGAATGTGGCTGCGATGACCATTACGCAGGCGTATCAGGAGTTGAAGCAACTGGGCATGATTGAGATGCGGCCCGGGCTGGGCACATTTGTGGCGGATTTCTCGGTGCAGGCCAGCACCCCACAGATGCCGAATAAACCGCTGCAACTGCGCCGGATGCTGCAGCGCGCCGTGGCCGAAGCCAAGAATGCCGGATTTGTGGAAGAGGATATCCGGCAGACCTTTATGGCGCTGCTGAGCGATTCGAACGGCCTCTTTGCCAACCGCTACCTGGTGCTGGTCGGCCTGTTCCCCAGGGCGATGCAGGTCTATGCGGATGACCTCGAACGCGAGTTGGCCGCGGATCGGGTGGTGGTGGAGCCAATCAGCTTTGACGACCTGCGCGCTTGCCCGGCGTGCTACGCACCCGAACTAGGCCATGCCGAGGCATTGCTTGTGCCGCTGCACCAGATCCACATGCTGCAAGAGACGCTCAAGGCTGCCGGTCTGGAAGGCAAGCACCCGATCCTGGGGCTCAGTTTCAGCTTGCGCCCATCTACTTGCGAAGCCATTGCCGCCCTACCCGTCAACATGCGCATCGGGATCGTGTCTTGTTTTCCGGAATTTGCGAACACCATGCTGCAAGGCATTTCGGCGGTACATCCCTTACAGCAGGGGGTGGAACTCTGCCTCTCCGCTGAGCGGAATTGCCTGCGGCAATTGGTTCAATCGGTACAGGCAATCGTGTACGCGTCTGGATCGGAAGAGGCCGTCGACGACCTGCGCCCGCTTGTGCCGCCAGGGTTTCCTTTCATCGAGTACCTGCATACCCCCAACCGCAGCACCTACACGCGCATCCGCCAGTTGCTCGCGATGAAGGAATCCAGTCCGCCAAAGCCTCTGGCTGCGCCGGTGGCGGATCCACTGGCGGGCCACACCGCCATCTGTTAGCAAAGGAGGCACGCCGCAACGGACCACACAAACGGATGTCCCACCGATTGGGCCTATGGGCTCGCTCAACCTCCCTGCTCGCACAGACAGTCCTGATTCGATCTCGCTTCACGTCGATCAGACCTTACAGGAGAAACAAAGATGCATATTCCTGCACTCTCGCAAACGCCGATCCGCTGGACCTTTGGCTTCTTGTTGATTTTCGTGCTTGTGCTGTCGGCTTGCGCTGCACCGGCCGCCCCTGCTGCGCCAGCCGAAGCCGACACTGCGGCTGAACCTGCCGCTGAACCGGCTGCCGAGACCGAAGCGGAACCGGCTGCTGAACCAGCAGGAAAGTCTGGGGGAACCCTGATCTATGGCCGCTACGCAGATTCGCTCTTTCTGGACCCGGTTCTCAACGACGCCAACCTGGACATCTGGGTGCTGAACAGCCTGTACGATACCCTGCTTCAGTCCACACCGGACGGCACGGGCATTGAGCCGATGCTGGCGACCGGCTATGAAACGTCCGAGGACGGGCTTTCGTATACCCTGACGCTGCGCGAAGGCATTAAGTTTGCCGACGGCTCGGACATCACCCCTGAGGACGTCGTCTGGTCGTTGGACCGGGCGCGCAACCCGGAAAACGGCATCTGGAGCTTTTCGCTGGAATCGGTGGATTCGGTGGAGGCTGTGGGCGACAACCAGGTCATCCTTCATCTAAACCGCCAAGACCCCTCGATCCCGGCGGCCTTGGCGATGTTCAACAGCGCCATCATGTCCAAGGCGTTGTTCGAGACCATGCCCGGCAGCACCGACGCCGAGAAGGCCGAAGCGTTTGCTGAAAACCCCATCGGATCCGGCCCCTTTGTCTTGACCGAATGGGTGCGTGGTTCGTACATGGTGATGGAGCGCAACCCCTACTACTGGCAGGTAGACGAGGACGGCGTGCAACTGCCCTATCTGGACAGCGTGCGCTTTGAGATCATCCCCGAAGACGCCACGCGCATCCTGCGGCTGCAGGCCGGGGAGATCCACGGTGCGGAGTTTATTCCCCTGAGCCGGGTGGCCGAATTGCAAGGCGATTCCCAACTCAACATGGAGTTGTTCCCCTCGACCCGGGTCAACAGCCTATTGATGAACAACCGGCCTGAACTGCTCGACGGCACGCCCAACCCGCTCTCCGATGTGCGTGTGCGCCAGGCGCTCAACCATGCCACGGACAAGGAGGCGTTGATCCAACTGGTGACCTTTGGCACGGGCCAGGTGTCGCAATCCTACATGTCCTCCACCACACCGCTCTTCTCGCCCCAGGAGATGTACGACTATGATCCCGACCGGGCCAGGGAACTGCTGGAGGAAGCGGGCTATGGCGATGGCTTTGAGATCTCCATTCTGGCGATCTCCGGCAACGCAGACGATGCGGCGTTGACCACTGCCGTCCAGCAGATGTGGGCGCAGGTGGGCGTGACGCTGAACATCGAGCAGGTGGACGCAGCTACCCGCACCGAACGCTACCGCAACAACGACTTCCAGATGCGCACCTCGTCCTGGACGAACGACATCAACGACCCCAGCCAGATCACCTCTTACTTTGCGATCTACAGTGTGGTGGAATCCTTGCACACTGGTTTCCAGAACGCAGAGATCGAGGAGCTTTTCGAACAGAGCCAGGCGGAACTGGATACCGCCGCGCGGGCCGAGATGTACGACCGCATCCAGGAGATCTATATCGAGAACGCACCGATCATCTTCCTCTACGAAACGCCCTATCCGGTGGCGTTGCGCAGCAATGTGCAGGGCTTTCATCAGATTCCGTTGGGCCAGAACATCTTCACCTATACCTATATCGAAGAGTAAGCGGATCGCATAAGCTGAATAGGGCTGGCGTGGTGTATGAGGGCGACTCATGCACCACGCCAGGACGCCGCAGGAGGTTTGACTGTGGATCGCTGGAACTACATCCTGGTGCGGCTGCTGCAGATCGTGCCGACATTTTTTATCATCATGTTTATCGTCTTTCTGATGGTGCGTCTGCTGCCGGGAGACCCGGCTAGCGCCATCTTGGGGGATCGCGCCACCGAGGAAGCGGTGGCGCGTATCAATGCACAGATGGGGCTGGACAAGCCGATCCTGGTGCAGTTTGGTATCTTCATTAGGAACTTTTTCCGGGGGGAACTGGGCGATTCGATCAGTTTCAAAATCCCGGTGATGGACCTGATCTTGCAGCGGGTTCCGGTCACCATCTTCCTGACGCTTTACGGCGCGCTGGTAGCGGTGATCGTGGCGGTCCCGCTGGCCTTTGTGGCGGCGCTGCGCCGCAATTCGTTGGTGGACAATATGATCCGTGCCGTCTTTCAGGTGGGGCTGTCGCTGC
The DNA here is from genome assembly GCA_964649925.1 of uncultured Litorilinea sp. GTDB lineage: Bacteria > Chloroflexota > Anaerolineae > Caldilineales > Caldilineaceae > QEUY01. The sequence goes on along the minus strand of CAZYQJ010000135.1, from coordinate 2,323 downwards.
CGACGTTCTACATTGGCCTGCTCCTGTTGACCGTGCTTGGGGCCAGGCTGGGCTTCTTTCCCATCGGCGGCTACGGTGAGACCTTTCAGGAACATCTTTACCACCTGTTTCTCCCGGCGCTGACGCTGGGCTTCAACCTGTCCGCCATCCTGATCCGCACGCTGCGCGCCTCGATCATCGAAGTGCTGACCGCCGAGTATGTGGACTTTGCGCGCGCCAAAGGGCTGGCAAACCGGGTGGTCTTGATCAAGCATGTGCTGCGGAATGCACTGATCTCCACGGTCACGCTGTTGGGCCTCAATATCGGCGCGCTCTTTGGTGGCGCGGTGATCACCGAATCGGTCTTTGCCATCCCTGGCGTGGGCCGGTTGATGGTCGATTCGATCTTCAGCCGGGATTACCCGACCATTCAAGGCCTTACCTTGACCTTTGCCATCTTGGTTTCGCTGGTCTTCTTGTTGACCGACCTCGCCTATGCCCAACTCGATCCACGGGTGGACATGGCATCGTGACCGCTTGAGTAGCCAGGTCGTCTGTTGGCGGCCTGTATCGTGACTGCAGGAGGGTTCTATGGCAGCGACGGCTGCCCCAATGCTGAATCAACCCCGAATCAGACTGCGTTTTCAGCCTAAATTTACGCTGATCGCCGGTCTGATCTTGCTGGCTGTTTTCGTCCTCTTGGCGATCTTTCCGGAACAGTTCGCGCCCTACAGCCCGACCGATTTCGACTACAGCGCGATCCTAAGCCCACCAAGCCGGGCGCACCCCTTTGGGACAGACAACTTTGGCCGAGATATCTTCTCGCGCGTGATCTGGGCGGCGCGCGTGGATTTGCAGATCGCCCTGTTTACCACAGCCTTTCCGTTCTTGTTTGGCACACTGATCGGCTCAGTGACGGGCTACTATGGCAAATGGCTGGATGCCCTCTTCGGGCGCATCGTGGATATCGTGGTCGTCTTTCCCTTTCTCGTCCTGGTGATCGCGATTGTCGCCTTCTTGGGGCCTGGGCTGACCAACATGTACATTGCCGTCAGCGTGGTGGGGTGGGTGGCCTATGCCCGCCTGGTGCGCGGCGAGATGATGGTGCAAAAACAGGCCGAGTACGCCATGGCCGCCAAGACGATGGGGTATACGCCGTGGCGTATCATTGGCCGCCACCTGCTGCCCAACGTGATCGGATCATCCATCACCTACTGGATGACGGATATGTCGCTGGGGATTCTGCTTGGCGCAAGCCTCGGCTATCTGGGGCTGGGCGCACAGCCGCCCACCGCTGAATGGGGCGTGATGGTGGCAGATGGCAAGAACTTTATGAACACTGCGCCGTGGATATCCACCTTCCCGGCCTTGGCCTTGACGGTGGCTGGGATTACCTTTAGCCTGTTGGGTGATGGCGTGGCAGATCTGTTGAGGCCGCGAAAATGAATGTCTCTGCGTCTAAACAAAAGAGGCACGGCGACAAGCCGCTGCTGCGTGTGCAGGACTTACGCACGACCTTTCATACTGGCCGCGGTGTGATCGCCGCAGTCGATGGCGTAAGCTTTGAGGTCTACCCCGGCGAAGTGCTGGGGCTGGTCGGCGAGTCCGGTTCGGGCAAAAGCGTGACGCTGCGATCATTGGTGCGGCTGATCGGCGGCAACGGCCAGACCCAAGGCAGCGTCATCTGGCGCGACCGGGAGATCATGACCATGTCCAACACCGATCTGCGCGAGGTGCGCGGCGGCGAGATCAGCATGATCTTTCAGGAGCCGATCAGCGCGCTCAATCCGGTGTTGACGGTGGGGGAGCAGATCAAAGAGACGCTGCGCGAACACACCAACCTCGCCAACGCCGGAATCGAAAAGACGGCGATTGAACTGCTAAGTATGGTGGGCATCCCCTCGGCGGCGCAGCGTCTTAAGGATTTTCCACACCAGTTCTCCGGCGGGATGCGCCAACGTGTGATGATCGCCATCGCGCTCGCCTCGAACCCGCAACTGCTGCTGGCCGACGAGCCGACGACTGCCTTGGATGTGACCATTCAAGATCAAATCCTGAAACTGATCCTGCGCCTGAAAGATCAACTGGGGATGAGCGTGATTCTGGTGACGCATGATCTGGGCGTGGTGGCGCAGACGTGTGACCGGGTGGCGGTGATGTATGCCGGGCGGATCATGGAAGTAGCGCCGGTGGCAGAGATCTTTCGCCAGCCGCGCCACGCCTACACGCTTGGGCTGCTCAACTCGGTGCCCGGCGGCGGCGCCCATCGCAAACCGCTGCTGCCGATACCCGGCGCGCCACCTGACCTGGCGAACCTGCCGCCCGGCTGTCCCTATGCGCCGCG
>CAZYQJ010000134.1:0-10105 GCA_964649925.1 uncultured Litorilinea sp. | reverse complement strand
GGGTGGGCCTTGTACAATATGGCATCAGCCCCCTGTTTTCGGCAATCCATAACGGCGCTGCCTATTCCATATCGGCAGCGGCGATCCTGCTCATGTTTGGCATTCGCTGGCTGATACCCGGCCTGCCGCGCGAGGTCTTTGCGACATCCTGGCTGTTGATGGCAGGGATCCTGGTGACACTGGCCGCCGCCGCGTTCAGCTATTTCAATACCACCGGGCTGGAGGTGGTCTCATTTACGCTGGGAATGGCGTGGCTTCAGTTTCTTGTGCGCAGCGTTGAGACGCATGCTGCCAAACTGGAGCCGGACGCTTTCCCTACATAGGCCATGTCATGCTCGCCGTACTATGCCCAACTGTAGGATATCTTCCTAACGTCACCCGCAACTGGTGATTCAATGTGAACAGCCCCATCTCTATCCCCATCCCACCTACAGAGCGGAGAAACAAAAAATCCCATGACAAACGAAAAGCTATTTGGTTACATCAAGCAGCAGATGGTGCTGGCGTACCTGGTCGCGATGGTTTTTCTCATCGCAGCGTGTGTTGCACCAGCTACGCCGGAATCAGCGCAGACCTCTGACGCGACGACCTCTGCGGAAGATGCGCCAGCCGAAGCGGGCGTCAGTGCGCCGGACGGCACGCTGCGCGTGGGCATGGAGATTCCTGTACAACTGGACCCGGCGTTTGCTTCGTCGGACGTAGAGATTGCCATTCTCAACGCGGTCTATGACTACCTGGTCGATGTGGACGCTGAGAACAACATTCAGCCGCGCCTAGCGACCGATTGGGAGGTCAGCGAAGACGGCCTGACCTACACATTCACGCTTGCACCCAATGTAACCTTTCACGACGGCAGCCCCTTGACGGCTGAAGACGTCGTGTGGACGTTTGACCGGCTGCGCGCGCCAGAGGCTGAACTGCCCACCTCATCGCTCTACACCAACATCCAAAGCATCACGGCGGAGGACGATCAGACAGTCGTCTTTACGCTGGCGGAGACCAATCCGTTCTTTCTCTATGACCTGAGCGACAACCACGCCTTGATCACGAAGGCGGGAACCGAAATGCATGGCGACCTCAACGGCAGCGGCCCCTTTAGGGTCGTAGAGTACAGCGCGGAAAGTCAGATTCAGCTTGAGGCCAACCCCGACTACTTTATCGAAGGCAAGCCCGGCGTTGCCAATCTGGAGATCATCTTTTTCTCAGATCAGGCGGCAGCGGTGGATGCCATTCGCGGCGGGCAGATTGACCTGCTGATGCGGATGCCCACGCCGCTGTTCCAGACGCTTCAGGACAGCCCCGACCTGGTGACGGTCAACATTCCGACGAATGGCTTTGACCTGGTGCGTCTGCGCTCCGATCAAGAGCCAGGCAACAACCCGCTGGTGATCGAAGCGCTGAAGTTGGCGACGGATAGAGAAGCCATTGTCGAGATCGTCACGCTGGGCCTGGCTGCACCCGGCAAGGATTCGCCCATCGGCCCGACATTCCAACAGTGGTACAGCGCGGACTTGCAGGTTCCTGGGCGCGACCCAGAGGCGGCGCGTGCGCTACTGGCCGAAGCGGGATACCCGGATGGGCTGCAACTGGATCTGCACACGCCGGATACGGGCGACCGTCCTGATCTGGCTGTGGTGCTGCAGGAACAGTGGGCAGAGGCGGGCATTGAGGTCAATGTGATTGTGGAGCCGGAGAGCGTCTACTATGGCGAGGATGGCTGGCTGGAAGTGCCGTTGGGGATCACCGGCTGGGGACACCGGCCCTATCCGCAGTTCTACTTTGATGTCATGCTGACCTGTGATGCGATCTGGAACGAGTCGCATTTCTGTGATGAGGAGTTCGATCAACTGGTCGAGGTAGCGGGGACGACGCTGGACGAGGCAGAACGCGCCGAGGCCTATGCGGAAATCCAGCGCATCTTGATCGAGCGCGGGCCGATCATCGTCCCGTACTTCTTCCCGCAGTTGGGTGCAATCCATGAGCGGTTTGAGGGGCTTGCCCTAAAGGCTTTCCCTGGTCGCACGGATCTGGCGGCCATCCGGCTGGCGGAGTAGCAAGGGTTAACGTGACACCCGTCGATGCTTGACTCAGACAAACTATCCCTACCTGCTGCTAGGGACGATGCCGACGTGCCGGGCGCGGCGCGCTGGGTGCGCGTCCTGCGCGCGCTCTATGCCCGCCCGACGTCGGCAGTCGGTACAACCATTGTCCTGTTTTTCTTACTGATGGCTCTGTTGGGGCCGTGGCTGACACCCTATAGCAGTACGGAGCAGATCGTCGGGGCCGCCCGCCACGCGCCATCTCTAGACCATCTCTTTGGCACGGATCGCCTGGGCCGCGATGTCTTTAGCCGGGTGGTGATCGGCGCGCGCGACATCTTTGCCCTGGCGGGCATTGGCACGTTTCTTGCGGTGGTGCTGGGAACTGTGACCGGGCTGATCGGCGCGTACGCCGGGGGAATTGGCGAAGAGATCCTGTTTCGGTTGTATGACAGCCTGCTGGCGCTGCCCGCGCTGCTGCTGGCGTTGCTGCTGCTCGGTACGATTGGCCCTTCTCGCAACAGTGTGCTGATTGTGTTGGTGATCGTCTACACGCCCATTGTGGCGCGCGTGGTGCGCAGCGTGGTGCTGGATGTCAAGACGAAAGGCTACGTGGAAAGCGCGCGCATGCAGGGGGAGTCCACTAGCCACATCTTGTTTGGCGAGATTTTGCCTGCAGTGCTGCCTGCGCTGGCGGTAGAAGCGGCGTTGCGCTTTTCGTATGCCATCTTTCTGGTGGCATCGCTGGGGTTCTTAGGTGTTGGTGTGCAGCCGCCTAGCCCGGACTGGGGGCTGATGGTCAAGGAGGCGCGCAACTACTTTTCACTGACACCGTGGGCGCTGTATTTCCCAGCAGCCGCGATTTCGCTGCTGGTGATCGGCGTTAACCTGATGGCGGATGGTTTGAAGCGGGCGTTACAGTCGACATAACGATACGGCTGTCCGCTTCCTTGTGATTTGGAGTGGTTAAGGTAACTGTTCATGTCCCCTGTTCTGAGGGTTGAAGACCTTACTGTATCGTACCGCCAGGGCAACCGGCGGCTGGACGCAGTGCGCGCCGTGAGCCTGTCGGTAGCCGCCGGTGAGATCTATGGCTTGGTGGGGGAGAGTGGATCGGGGAAGTCGACGCTTGCACTGGCGGTGATGCGTTACCTGAGCGAAAACGCCGAGATTCGCAGCGGAAGCATCCATCTGGGCGGGCGCGAACTGACCGCGCTCTCTCGCTCTGAGATGCGCCCGCTCTGGCAGCGTGACCTGAAGCTGATCCCCCAGAACCCGCTCACATCGCTCAACCCGTCGCTGCGCATCGGCGTGCAGGTTGCGGAGGCCATTGACCCGGCCCAGTCAAAAGCGGAAGCGGGCGCGCGCGTGCTGGAACTGCTGTCGATGGTGCGTCTGGCAGACCCTGAACGCGTTGCCAATCGCTATCCGCACCAACTGAGCGGCGGGCAGCAGCAGCGCGTCCTGATCGCGATGGCGTTGAGCGGCGAACCTGACTTGCTGGTGATGGATGAGCCGACCACCAATCTCGACGTGACCACAGAAGCCGCAATTCTGACACTGGTCCGGGAACTGATCGACCAGGCCCAGACGGCTGTCCTCTATGTGACGCACAATATGGGGGTGGTGGCGCAACTGTGTGACCGGGTGGCGGTGCTGTACGCCGGAGAATTGGTGGAAGACGCGGCTGTGCTGGATCTGTTTCAACGCCCGCTGCACCCATATACGCAGACGCTGCTGAACAGCGTCCCGCGGATCGGCCATGACCGGCGTGATCAGGATTTACAGCCGATCCCCGGCCAGATCCCGGAACTGCATGACCTACCCGCCGGGTGCATCTTTGAACCGCGCTGCCCGCTGGCCGTGGAGCGGTGTAGCCGCGAGCGTCCCCGGCTGGAGGAGGTGCAGCCGGGCCGCCGCGTGCGCTGTCACCGCTGGGAGGATATGGCGGCTGGCGCGATGACAAGCGACCCTCTCTCTACAGAGAGGCCGCACATGGCAGCACCGGCACAGACTGAGCGCGTTCTGGATGTGATCAATCTCCAGCACGAGTATGACCTGGGCCGCAACTGGGCGCAGGCACTGAGCGGACAAGCGACGCCGACGGTACGGGCGATCAACGGCATTGACTTTGACATCCGGCGCGGCGAGACTCTGGGGCTTGTGGGGGAGAGTGGATCGGGCAAGTCGACGGCGGCGCGCTGCATCATTGGTCTCACCGAACGGACGGGCGGCGAGATCCGGCTGCTGGATCTGCCCCTAGCCCCTGCCCTGGCGCAGCGTGATCAGCACACCTTGCGCCGCCTGCAGATGGTGCTGCAGAACCCTGACGACGCGCTCAACCCCTATGTCAAGGTCGGGGACGCGCTGCGCCGCCCGCTGATGCGCCTGGCGGGCCTCTCCCGCCAAGAGGCGGATCAGGGTGTGGTGCGCCTGCTCTCTGCGGTCAAACTGAGTGCCACCTATGTGGACCGGATGCCCGATCAGCTGAGCGGCGGCGAAAAGCAGCGCGTTGCGATTGCGCGTGCCTTTGCCTCACAGCCGGATCTGCTGCTGCTGGACGAGTCGGTTTCCGGGCTGGATGTATCGGTGCAGGCGGCCATCCTCAACCTGCTCGACGAGTTGCAGCAGACCCTTGGCAGCGCTTATCTCTTTATCTCGCACGACCTGGCCGTGGTGAGCTATCTGGCGGACACGATTGCGGTGATCTACTTGGGGATGCTGATGGAGGTGGGCCGCACGCCGCAGGTATTGGTTCCGCCCTATCACCCGTACACGGAAGCGCTGCTGTCGGCTGTGCCTGTCCCTGACCCCACCGCGAGCCATGATCCGATTGTGCTGGAAGGGGATGTGCCCAGTCCTGTTGATTTGCCCAGCGGCTGCCCATTCCATACCCGCTGCCATCGCCGTTCGATCCTGCCCGACCCGGAGATCTGCGTGCGCGAGGAACCGCCCTGGCGTACCCAAGAGGACGGACACCGGATCTTCTGCCACATTCCACTGGAGCAACTGGCCGATGTGCAGCGCGAGCGAGCCGCGTTGGAGGAATAGCCATTGATTCCATATATTCTGCGCCGGTTAGGTTTTATGCTGCTCACGGTCTTTCTCACGTCGTTAATCATCTTTGGCGTGACACAACTGCTGCCAGGCGATGTTGCTAGGGTGATCTTGGGGCGCGAGGCCGGTGAGGCGGCGCTGCAATCACTGCGCCAGGAATTGGGGTTGGATCAGCCTGTGCCCATCCAGTATGTGAATTGGCTTGGCCGTTTTCTGACCGGTGACTGGGGCGAGTCCTACAGCACGGATCAGGCGATCCGCCCGCTGGTGATGGAGCGGCTGCGGAACTCGTTGATGCTGGCCGGGGTGACGCTGCTGATTGCGCTGCCGCTGGCGATTGCGCTAGGCGTGATAGCGGGGCTGGCGGAAGATCGTGTGATCGACCATATCATCAGCGTCGTTTCCCTGTCTGTCGTGGGCCTGCCGGAATTTGTGACCGGGCTTTTGCTCATTCAGGTCTTTGCCTTTCGTTTTCGTGTCTTCCCGGCCAACTCGTCCATCTCACCTGGTGCGGGTTTTGTTGAGACGTTGCCTATGCTTATCCTGCCCGCGTTAACGGCCACGCTGGTGCTGCTGGCCTACATCGTGCGGCTGACGCGGGCCGGGGTGATCGAGGAACGGAACAAGGCGTATGTGCGCACAGCGGTGTTGAAGGGGCTGTCGCGGCGCAGGGTGATCGTCGGGCATATCCTACGCAATGCGCTGCTGCCCACGATCACGGTCATCGCCATCAGTTTTGGCTGGCTGATCAGCGGCCTGATTGTGATCGAGAATGTCTTCAACTATCCGGGGCTGGGGCGTCTGCTGACCTTTGCCATTGACCGGCGCGACCTGCCGCTGCTCCAGGCCATCACCTTTGCCACGGTGCTTGGCTACTCGCTGGCGAATCTGGCCGCCGACCTCCTTTACGCCTATTTGAATCCCCGAATCCGGTACGGATAATCAATCTTACAGCGGCTGTCCTGTCTTGCGTCTACAGTAGGAAACGGCGCGCGGGGAGCGATCGAGAACAGGACGACAGATCATGGCAGATCATTTTGACGCGGCCATCATTGGTTCGGGTCAGGCTGGCGGCCCGTTGGCAACCGCGTTTGCCCAGAGCGGGTTGCGTGCGGCGTTGGTGGAACGTGTTCATGTCGGCGGGTCGTGCGTGAATGAAGGATGCACGCCGACCAAGACCATGATCGCCAGCGCGCGTGTGGCCCATCTGGTACAGCGGGCGGGTGACTATGGCGTACACGCCGAGGGCTTTGCGGTCGACATGAAGCGGGTGCGCCAGCGCAAGCGTGAGATGGTTGAGCAGTTCCAGTCGAGCAACCGCAAACGGTTGGAGGAAACCAAGGGTGTTACGTTGATCATGGGCGAGGCTGCTTTTACCCAACAGGATGGCAGCGCGCCGGGCTTTGCGTTGGATATCGCCCTACGGGAAGGGGGGCGTACCACCATTACAGCCGACCGGGTGTTCCTGAACACAGGGCTGCGCCCGCAGCCTCCCAATGTGCCTGGGCTGGCTGACATCCCCTTTCTCGACTCGACCAGCATCATGGAACTGGATCAAGTGCCGGATCACCTGATCGTGCTGGGCGGCGGGTACATCGGCGTTGAGTTCGGCCAGATGTTCCGTCGTTTTGGCAGCCGGGTCACGATTGTGCAACATGGCGGCCAACTGCTGAAACGGGAAGACCCGGACGTCGCCAAGGCAGTGGCGGACATTCTCAAGGAGGATGGCGTTGAAGTGCTGACGCGCGCCGAAGCGACCCAGGTAAGCAGGGGCGAGGATGGCGGCATCCAGGTGAAGGTCGTCACGTCCGGCGACGAGCGCACGCTGGTAGGGTCGCACCTGCTGGCTGCCACCGGTCGCGTGCCGAACACCGAGACGCTGAAGTTGGACGCGGTTGGGGTGCAGACCGACGACAAGGGCTTCGTACAGGTGAATGAACGGCTGGAGACAAACGTCCCAGGCATTTATGCGCTGGGTGACGTCAAGGGCGGCCCAGCGTTTACGCACATCTCCTATGATGATTTTCGGATATTGCGGGCAAATCTTCTCCAGAACGACTCCACGCCCACAACGCAGCGGATCGTGCCGTATACGATCTTTATCGATCCACAGCTAGGGCGGGTGGGCTTGAGTGAGCAGGAGGCACGTGCCCAGGGCTATTCCGTGCTGGTGGCGAAGATGCCGATGAACCGTGTGGCGCGGGCGCTAGAGGTGGATGAAACGCGCGGTTTCATGAAGGCCGTTGTGGATGCCGACACAGAGCAGATCTTGGGGTGCGCCATCTTGGGTATGGAAGGGGGTGAGATTGCCAGCATGATCCAGATTGCCATGATGGGCAATCTGCCCTATACGGCGCTGCGCGACGGCGTTTTTTCGCACCCGACGCTTAGCGAGGCGTTGAACAACCTGTTCAGTACGCTGCAAGAGTAGGGGGATCGTCCGAGGCGCGCCGTTCTCCACACGCTACCACATACTGCTATCTCCTCATCCTGTAATCGAAACGGAAATTTCATCATACGCATTCGATGAATTGCTTGTTGCAAGAATCAGAATCTGTGCTATGATGTGCCTTAACTTCATACCGTCATAGCGAGCATAGCCAAGCATCTCCCCTCAGTGCTTGAGCGGGGGCCTTCGCCGCTATACTCGGCAACGTGATACCGCAGTAGCTGTCGCGTTGCATCACCACAGCAAGATCTGATCCTTGCCTAAGGGCAATTCAAGATGACGATTGCAGATGAAAATCTGGAAAGTCGCATCGCGCGCTGTTTTGACGACCTGACTCCGAAGCAGCAGGCTTTGGCGCGCTTGATCCTCGATAACCGCTACCTGGCCTCATTTGCCTCCGCTGCGGAAATTGGTGAGAAGGTGGAAGCTAGCGCCGCCACCGTTGTGCGGCTGTGCCAGGCATTGGGGTATCAAGGGCTGCCCGACTTGCAGGCGTCCATCCGCGCCGAGTTGCCAAGCTATCTGACTGCAGTCGAACGGCTGGAGCAGCGTCATACCGTAACGCCCGATGGCAATGATACGCCTCAGCACGCCATTGCTACCGATATCCGCAACCTGCAGCGCACCGCCGAGACAGTGACATCTGCCCCATTTCACCAGGTGGTGGACGCATTGGTAAGCGCACGCGAGATCGTGGTGATCGCGGGCGGAGTCGTGACAGGGCCTGCTCTGTTTCTGGCCTATTCGCTGCGCGTGATCGGGCTGCGCGCGCGGGCTGTTTTGGATGGTGAGGTGGCGCAGGTGGTACACACCGCGCATCTTACCGCCGAAGATGTGGTCATCGCCATTGGCGTCTGGCGTTACATCGCGTCTACCGTGGATGCGCTGACCTGGGTGAAACAGACCGGCGTACGCACCATTGCCGTGACGGATAGCATCGTGTCTCCGCTGGCGCGCCAGGCTGACTTTGCCCTGGAAGTGGCGACCGAAGGCATCGCACACAGCCTGTCGGTGACCGCGATGATGAGTTTGTTCAACGCCATCATTGCGGATGTGGCTCTGCATGACCCAGAGCGCACGCGCCGCGCCTTGCAGCGCGTGGATACGCAATTCCAGCAACGGGGGTTACTCATCCTATGAGGATCACCATCTGCGGGGCAGGCAACGCTGCACAGACCTTAGCGGCATTGTTAGCTGGCCAAGACATGGGCCATGAGGTCGTGATCTATGCGCCGCTGGGGGACGAAGCGTCGCGACTCCATGCACTGACGGTGACCGGGATATGCGCCGAGTTTGCGGATGGACGGACGCAGGTAGGGTGGCCCGCGCTGGTTACCGCTGACCCGGCGGCGGCTGGTCAAGATGCTGAGATTGTGCTGCTGGCGCTGCCCGCGTTTGCCCATGAATCTGTACTGAGGGCGCTTGCTCCGCATCTTTCACCGTACGCCACCATCGGCGCGCTGCCCGCGCGCGGGGGCTTTGACTGGCTCGTCCAGACCGTGCTACCGGCGCATCAGGGGGTGCTCTTTGGGCTTCAGACCCTGCCGTGGGCGTGCCGTATCATGACATGGGGACGGCATGTGCATGTGTTGGGCGTCAAAGCGCAGGTGGATTTGGCCGCGTGGCCCGCGGAACGAGCCGCTGATGTGGCCGCCGCACTCGGCGCGCTGATCGGCGTGCCGCTGCGCCCCGTGCATGATTTTCTGGCGTTGACGCTCGCCAACATGGGGCAGATCATCCATCCTGGCATTATGTATGGGTACTTCCATGCATGGGATGGTCGCCCCTTTGCCTCAGAGCGCATCCCGTTATTCTATGGCAATGTCGACGAACGGACAGCGGATCTGCTGCAAACGATGAGCGACGAGATTCAGATGCTGTGCCGGGCGCTTGAGCGCAGCCTGCCCGCGCTGGATCTCGGCTGTGTTCCCCCAGTTTATACCTGGCTGTTGGATGCCTATGCGGGCCAGATTGACGACCCTGGCTGCCTGCACAGGGCATTCAACACCAACCGCGCCTATGCGGGGATCCACATCCCCGTGCGGCCAGGGAATGCTGGCTATCTCCCGGACTTCTCCGCACGCTACTTGAGTGAAGATATACCATACAGCCTGCTGGTATCGCGTGGGATTGCCGATCTGGCTGGCGTCCCCATGCCAATGGTCAGCCGGGTGATTGGCTGGGCGCAGGAACGCATCCAGCGCGAATACTTGGTTGGCGGTCGCGTGGCCGGTAAGGATGTGATTCATTCGCGCGCACCGCAGCGTTTTGGCATTACGACGCTGGATGCCTTGCGGCGTTCGTCGATGCATGTGCAGGCAGAGCAGCACACCGCGCGACGGCACGCGCCTGTCTGACATTATCGGTCGAGTTCATCACGCTTTCGCCCAATCAGCCAGGCCAGGTTGCACGCCTGCCCTGCGAGACTACCGCCGATTGTGGGCCAGGCATATGGCTGGGCATCATGACCTGCCCATCGTGTGTCTATTTCGCCTAGCTGCCCACCCTATAGCGTCACAGACCGTATCTATCATCAGTCCAAGCGGGGATACTGCCCGCT
>CAZYQJ010000133.1:0-10116 GCA_964649925.1 uncultured Litorilinea sp. | reverse complement strand
CTTTACCCAGGAAGAAGCGGAGTCGTTGGCTGTGCAGATGCGCTATGGCGCGCTGCCTGTTCCGCTGCGCGTGGAGGATATCCGTACCGTCGGCGCCAGCCTGGGCCAGGACTCGGTGGAGAACAGCCTGCGCGCCGGGCTGCTTGGGATCGGCGCGGTGCTGCTGTTTATGCTGCTGCTCTACCGTTTTCCCGGGCTGCTGGCCGACGTTGCCCTGATCATCTACGTGCTGCTCAACCTGGCGATCTTCAAATTGATACCGGTTACGCTGACGCTCGCAGGGATTGCAGGCTTCATCCTCTCGGTGGGGATGGCAGTGGATGCCAATATCCTGATCTTTGAGCGGATGAAGGAAGAACTCCGCAATGGCCGCTCGGTGCGGCTGGCGGTGGAGACCGGGTTCAGCCGGGCGTGGCTGGCGATCCGTGACGGCAACTTCTCAACCCTGATCAGTTGCGCCGTGCTCTACTGGTTTGGCAATACGTTTGGGGCCAGTGTGGTCAAGGGCTTTGCCGTGACTTTGAGCATTGGCGTGGTGCTGTCCATGTTGAGCGCCGTGCTGATGACGCGCACCTTGATGCGCGTGTTCCTGGCAACGGGTGGGCAAAAGCTGTTGGAGTCTCGCACACTGTTGAACTATTAGGCGCAGGCTTGCCGCCCCACGCGGCTGGCTAGACGGCTAGCTATACGAGGAATTCGCACATGTACGATATTGTCGGGCGCCGCCCTCTTTGGTATCTGCTGACCTTGATCCTGATCGTGCCGGGGATCGTCTTTATGATCTGGTCGCTGTTTACCTACGGCACACTGCTGCCGCTGAGCATTGACTATACGGGCGGCACGCTCTGGGAAATCCGCTTTGCCCAGCCGGTCGAGCCTGAGGAAGTTCGGCAGGTCTTTGCCGAACATGACTATACGGTTGCCAGCGCCTACACCGTGGGCGATGAACAGACGGTGCAGATCAAGTTCCCCAACATCGATGTCGATGCCAAGGCAGAACTGGCCGCGGCGATGACGGCGAGTTTTGGGGAGTTCGAGGAGCGATCCTACCGCAGCATCGGCCCTTCGATTGGCGGCGAGGTGAGCCGGGCCGCCCTCGGCGCGGTGGCGATCTCCTCGGTGGGGATTTTACTCTACATCGCCTGGGCATTTCGCCAGGTATCAAACGCCTTCCGCTATGGCACATGCGCCATCATTGCGCTCCTGCATGATGTGTTGGTGACCGTCACCTTTGTGGGGATCATGCACTGGATCGCCGGGTGGGAGATCGACGCGCTCTTTTTGACCGCGATCCTGACGGTGATCGGGTTTAGCGTGAATGACACCATTGTTATCTTCGACCGAATGCGTGAAAATCTGCGCCGCCACCGCGGGGAAGACTTTGCGACCATCGCCAACCGCAGCATTCTGGAGACGCTCCAGCGGTCGTTGGGCACGCAGGTGACGGTGTTCCTGGTGATGACCGCGCTGCTGGCCTTTGGTGGCGCCAGCATCCGCCAGTTTATGGCGACCATGTTTGTGGGCATGGTATCGGGCGCGTACAGCACGATCTTCATCTCAACACCGCTGCTGGTGGCGTGGGAAGAGCGGTCGCTGATGGGCCACCGCAGCAAGGCGCGGGTCGCGGCCAACGGAAATACCGCGGTAACCGCGTAGGCGGATCAAGAAGGGATAGATGATTGCAGGCGGTGGGGCCTCCTCGCCGCCTGTTTGTTTTCAACGATCATGCCGGTCGCTACCTCACCGGCAAAAACACTCCGTGATACAATGGCAGGTAAGAAGATGCGTGCCCTAGTACTCACCGATTCCGGTCCCCATCTCATCTCTGACTATCCTCTGCCCACCCCGCAGCCCGGCGAGGCGCGCGTGCGCGTCCGGCTGAGCGGGATATGCTCCACTGATCTCGCCCTGGTGGATGGCTATAAGGGCGGCTATCGAGGGGTGTTGGGGCATGAATTTGTGGGCGAGGTAGATGCTGCGCCCGGCCATGAGGCCTGGGTGGGCAAACGTGTGGTAGGCGAGATCAACATCGGCTGCGGGGAATGCAGCCTATGCCGCCGCGGGCTGCACAAACATTGCCGCCGCCGCGCCAGCGTGGGCATCATCGCCCATGACGGCGCGCTGGCCGATGCGCTGCTGCTGCCGGTGGCGAATTTACATGAAGTGCCTGCAGGCGTGCCCGATGAGGCCGCCGTCTTTGCCGAACCGTTGGCCGCGGCGCTGCAAGTGCTGGAGCAGGTTCATGTGCAGCCGGACCTGCGCGTGGTCGTGGTGGGTGATGGCCGCCTGGGCCAGTTGATCGGCCAGGTGTTGGCGCTGACGGGCTGTGACCTGACCGCGTTGGGACGTCACCCGGCCAAACTGCGTCTACTGGAGGAGGCTGGCGTGGCGCAGACGCGCCTCTCTGCGCCGGAGGTGATCGACGAACTGGCCGCGGACCCCGCTGATGTGGTGGTGGAAGCGACCGGCGCGGTGAGTGGGTTTGCCACGGCGCGGCGGCTGGTACGGCCCGGCGGCACCTTGGTGCTCAAAAGTACCTTTGCCGGGGGACTGCCTGACTTCGATATCAGCGGGCTGGTGGTGGATGAGATTACCCTGGTGGGCAGCCGCTGCGGCCCGTTTGGCCCGGCGCTGCGCCTGCTGGAGAGCGGGCGTGTGTGCGTAGAGCCGTTGATCCAGGCGCGCTTCGCACTGGACGACGCCGAGGCAGCACTGGCCCATGCGGGGACCAAAGGCATATTGAAGGTAGTCGTACAGCCGTAGGGATGGCTTTATGGTACGCTTCCCTATGCATACATCGTGTGCATCCATTGTATATATCGTGAACGTTTCTTGACATGTTCTGGTGAAGTGAAAGGAGCCAACGATGGCTAAGACAAAGCCCGCCGATGACGCCGGGCGCAATGCGCAGATGGTGGCTGATCCACAAGCTGCGCCGGTAGAGATACGCGGTGATGGAAATACGATTCATGCCGTGGCGCGCGAGACTGAACAACCTGTACAGCGTACCAGCGCGTATGAGGTGGCGCAGCAGCAGTTCCATATGGTGGCCGACTTTGTGGGTCTGTCGGATGATGTGCGCAAGTACCTCAGTATGCCGCAGCGCGAACTGATCGTGCATTTCCCGGTGGAGATGGACGATGGGCGGATGCAGTTGTTTACCGGGTTCCGCGTCCATCACAACACAGCCAAAGGCCCGACCAAGGGCGGGCTGCGCTACCACCCGGATGTAACGCTGGATGAGTGCCGCGCGCTGGCGATGTGGATGACCTGGAAATGCGCGTTGATGAATCTGCCCTATGGGGGCGCAAAGGGCGGCGTGATCGTCGACCCGGAGCAACTGAGCCGCCGCGAACTGGAAAAGCTGACGCGGCGTTATACCACGGAGATCAGTTTCTTTATCGGCCCGGAAACGGATATCCCTGCGCCCGATGTGGGGACGAATGCTCAGGTGATGGCGTGGATGATGGACACCTATTCCATGCACAAAGGGTATTCGATCCCGGCGGTGATCACGGGCAAACCGGTGTCCATCGGCGGCACGGTCGGTCGCGAGTATGCTACCGGGTTGGGTGTTACCTATGTGACGCGTGCCGTCCTCAAGCAACGCATGGGGCGCAGCCTGGAAGACCTCACCGTGGCCGTACAGGGGTTTGGCAAGGTGGGCAGTTGGACGGCGCGTTCGATGCATGAACGCGGGGCGCGCGTGGTGGCTGTGAGCGACAAGTATGGCGGCATCTACAACAGCAATGGGCTGGATTTGCGCCAGCTGATGCGCCACTTTGCGGAGACTGGAACCGTTACCGGGTTTAGCGGCGCAGACAGCATCAGCAACGCCGAACTGTTGGAACTGCCGGTGGATGTCCTGGTTCCTGCCGCGTTGGAGGGGCAGCTCACGCGCGACAACGCGCCGCGCATCCGTGCCAAGATGGTGGTCGAGGGGGCCAACGGCCCTACCACGCCGGATGCCGACGCCATTCTGGAAGACAACGGCGTGCTGGTGGTGCCTGATATCATCGCCAACGCGGGCGGCGTAGTGGTCAGCTATTTTGAGTGGGTGCAGAGCCTGCAATCGTTCTTCTGGGATGAGAGCGAGGTGCGCCGCCAGATGGAACGTAAACTGCTCAACAATCTGGATGTCGTGATGGGGGTCTGCTCACAGCGTAAGTGCAGTCTGCGCATGGGTGCGTTTGTGATCGCCATCGAGCGGATTGCCGAGGCGATCCAGGTGCGCGGGTTCTACCCGTGACGCGAGGTTGTGTGGAAGGGGCGCGCCTGCTATGAGCCATGATCTACGCCGCAAACTACTCTACTCTCTTGCCTTTGCCTTTCTGATCTATATCGGGCTGGCCGTCTACAGTGATTGGAACGAACTGATGGCCGCGCTGACGGACTTTCCGTGGGCGTTGATCGTGCCGGTGATTGGGCTGACGCTGCTCAACTATGTGGGCCGCGCCCTGCGCTGGCAGTGGTCGCTGCGGCTGTTGGACGTGCCGATCTCGCTGGGGGAGAGCAGTAAGGTTTTCGGCGTGGGCATGTTGATGGTGATGACCCCTGGCAAGGCCGGTGAATTGCTCAAAAGCTACATGATTAAGAACGTGGCCGGGACGGCGATGAGCGTCACCGCACCCGTGATCCTGGCCGAACGGCTGTTGGACGGCACGGCGATGTTGATCCTGGCGGCAGCAGGGCTGTTTGCCTTTCCCAACCCCACGGCGCGCACCATCGCCGCGCTCGTCTTTGCCGGGTTCTTGGTCACCGTGGGAGTGATCCAGAGCCGTTCGCTGTCGCTGCGGCTGATCGGCTTGGGGGAACGCTTGCCGGGCGTGAAGCGGTTTGCAACTCACTTGCACACAGCTTATGAGAGTGCCTATATCCTCTTTCGCCCGCGCAACCTGCTGATCGCGCTGGGTGTGGGGGTCGTCTGCTGGGCCGCCGAGGGGCTGGCCTATTACCTGGTGCTGCGCGGATTTGGTGTGACAGATGGGGCGCAGACGCCGCTGATCGCTGTGTTCATGTTTTGCATCAGCACGGTGATCGGCGCAGTCTTCGCCATGCCGGGCGGGCTGGGTGGCGTCGAGGGCAGCCTGGTTGCCCTCTCGACGCAACTGCTGGCGCTGCCCGTGGCGACGGCGACCGCGGCGGCGCTGCTGATCCGTTTCTGCACGCTGTGGCTGGGGGTGCTGGTGGGGGTGGTAAGCTTTTTGCGCTGGCCCGACCTGTTGGCTGGCGCACCCAACACTGCCCCCACCCCTGCGCCCCATGCGGGGGATCGATCCCCTGCATGAGATGACCTCAGGCGCCATTCCCCCTCTCTCCACCTGTCCATATCACAACACAACGCTTGCCGGATGGAGGACAGTGATCTACGATTGGGACGGTAAGCGTCCGCCGTTTCAGCGCAGTTTGCTGCGCTGCCTGGCGCGTCCATCTGCATCACAATTTAAAAGCCTGATTTGATTATGCCGTGATCCAGCGGATGGCGACCTGGGCGCGTTCGCGTGTTGTGTCTTACATTCCACCTGCCCTGATGCGCTGCCCCGTGAGTCTTCTAGGGCGGGTTCATGCAAGGAGCGTGTCATGTCCAAGCCGATGCTTGATTGGTGCAACCCCGAGATCGTGGGCCGCAACAAGGAACCGGCCCATGCAACCCTGATCCCATTTGATGACGTAGAGACAGCACGCCGCGCCTATGACGGGCTGATCGCAGACCGCGCGGCGTCTCCTTTTCTTCGATCCCTGGACGGCGACTGGCGTTTCTATTTTACTCCTCGACCGGCGGATATGCCGGAGAATTTCTTTACATCAGACTATGACGATAGCGCATGGGATCTGATTCCAGTGCCGAGCAACTGGCAGATGTTGGGGGATGCGTTTGCCCAGGGGAAGCCAAAGTATGACATTCCCATCTATACCAACGTGCGCTATCCCTTTCCAATTGACAACTTGCCTGCTGTGCCTGTGGATGACAACCCGACCGGGCATTACCGCCGCACCTTTGAAGTCCCTGCGGCGTGGGATGGGCGCGAGATTTTTTTGCATTTTGAGGGGGTGGATTCCGCCTGCTATGTGTGGGTCAACGGGCAGATGGTCGGGTACAGCCAGGAAAGCCGCCTGCCTGCAGAGTTCAACATCACGCCCTATGTGACGCCAGGACACAACGTGCTGGCGGTACAGGTGCTGCGTTGGTCGGACGGCAGCTATCTGGAGGACCAGGACTTTTGGCGTCTGAGCGGCATCTATCGCAGCGTGTGGCTGTGGTCCGCGCCCAAGGTGCATATCCGTGACTTTTTTGTCCGCACCGACCTGGACGCTGCCTATCGCGATGCCACGCTGCGCGTCGACGCGCAGGTTCGCAACGCTGCCAGCGAACCCGCGCAAGGCAGGTTGGCGCTATATCTATTTGACGCCGAGGGAACGCCGCTGATCGAGCCGTCAAACGCGGCGGCTGTGAGCGTCGGCGGTGCGAGCGAAACCACGGTCGAACTCAGCGTTCCGGTGGCACAGCCGCGCCTGTGGAGCGATGAAGACCCCCATCTCTATACCTGTGTGCTGGCGTTGGAGGGTACAGACGGCGCGGTGCAGGAGGTCGTGGCCTGCCGCGTGGGCTTCCGGCAGGTAGAACTGAAGGACGGGCAGGTCCATGTCAACGGGCGGCCCATCCTCTTTAAGGGCGTCAACCGGCATGAGCATGACCCGGTGACCGGGCACACCGTTTCGACCGAGAGCATGATCCGTGACATCGAGATCATGAAACGCTTCAACATCAACGCTGTGCGGACTTCGCACTACCCCAATGACCCGCGCTGGTATGAGTTGTGCGACCGCTACGGGCTCTTCTTGTATGACGAGGCCAATCTGGAATCACATGGGGTGTGGGACCGGCTGGCGAAAGATCCGGTGTGGGAGGTCGCTTTTGTCGACCGGGCGGCGCGCATGGTGGGCCGCGACAAGAACCATCCCAGCGTCATCGTCTGGTCACTGGGCAACGAATCAGGCTATGGGCGCAACCATGACGCGATGTCCGCCTGGATCCGCGCCCACGACCCGACACGGCTGATCCACTATCACCCTGCCGACGATGCGCCTGCGGTAGACATTTTGGGGCCGATGTATCCCAGCGTAGCGCGCATCATCGAAATGGCGCAGGACCCGCATGAGACGCGGCCTGTCGTCATGTGTGAATATGCTCACTCTATGGGCAACAGCACGGGCAATCTGGTCGACTACTGGGATGCCGTGGAGAAGTACCCGCGCTTGCAGGGCGGCTTTATCTGGGACTGGGTGGACCAGGGCATCTTGCAGCAGACGGAGGATGGCCGCGTCTGGTATGCCTATGGCGGCGACTTTGGCGACGAACCGAATGACGGCAACTTCTGCGCCAACGGGCTGATCGGGCCGGACCGCGTACCGCACCCGGCGCTGTGGGAATATAAGAAGGTGCTGGAGCCGGTGCGCGTCGAAGTGGTGAATCTGGCAGAAGGCCGGTTGCGCGTGCAGAACCGGTTTGTGTTTACCGACCTGAGCGGGCTTCAACTGGCTTGGGCGGTGCGCGAAGTCGGGCCGGTTTCCACGCGCACGGGGGAAGTAGAGACCCGCACGCTGCAAGAGGGTGTCTTGCCGCCGCTTTCCACGCCGCCGGGCGCAAGCGAGGAGATCACGCTGCCGTTGAACCTGCCGGAAGCGCAGCCAGGCGTGACGCGACTGTTGACGGTCCATGCGCGGTTGGCGCAGCCGCAGCGGTGGGCCGAAGAGGGGCATGAGGTCGCCTGGGCACAGTTCATGCTGCCTGCGGCCACTGCTGCCGAGCGTGTACGCGTGGGGACGGTGCAGGTGGACGAGACGCCCACAGCCCTGCGTGTAGCCAGCGATGGGCTGGCGGTGGAGATCGACCGCGATCAGGGCCGCCTGGTGCGTCTGGAAAGCAACGGGCAAAACTGGGTGGAGTCCGGTCCCGCATTGCAGATCTGGCGCGCGCCCACCGACAACGATGCCAATACCTGGGGCGACCAGCGCGCGGCGATGCGCTGGCGCGAGTTAGGGCTGGACCGGCTGGAAGACCAGGTGGACGGTGTGACGCTGGAGCGCGTGGCCGAGGACGCGGTCACGGTGCAGGTGCGTGGGGCGGCGGCGGCGGCGATTGACGCGGACGCGGTGCAGGCGTCGCGCTGGCAGACGACCCTGGAGCAACTGGGCCGCCTCTTGGGGCGCTTGATCGACGAAGGCGAGATCCGGCTGTTAGGGCAGAGCTTTGGCGTGGATTATGACCGGCTGCCCGCCGCCAACCAGCAGGATAAGGCGCATTTGCTGGTGCAACAACTGGACAAGAATCAGCGTGTGGCCGATCTGGTGACGACACTGCACCAGATGCTTACCGCGGGGCCAAACGCACGCATCCCTGCCGAGGTGGAGGCGGAGCTGGCGCGCTACAAGGGCCGCTCGGTGGCGGAACTCAAGGCAATGCTGCGCCCGGCGAGCGAGTCACGGTTTGATTATGCGCTGCGCTACGCAGTGGGCGGCGATGGCGGCGTGACGCTTGACCTACAGGTGATCGCTGGCGGCGCACAGCCGGACTTCCTGCCGCGCGTGGGGTTGAGCCTGACCTTGCCCGCAGCGTGCGAACGGCTGGCCTGGTATGGGTTAGGGCCGCATGAGACCTATGCCGACCGCAAGCTGGGCGCGATGTTGGACGTGCATACGGGGACGGTACGTGACCAGTTTGTGCCGTATCTTCTGCCGCAAGAACACGGCAACCACACCGAGACGCGCTGGGTGCGGCTGACCGACGAGGCAGGCCGCGGGCTGCTGGTGGTGGGCGACCAGCCCTTTGACTTCAGCGCACACCACTACACAGCGCACGATTTGACCGCGGCTACGCATACCCATGACCTGACATGGCGCGACGAGGTGATCCTCAACCTGGACGTTGCGCAGGGTGGGCTGGGCAATGGAAGTTGCGGGCCAGGAGTCCTTCCGCAGTATATGCTGAAGCCTGGCGAACACCGGCTGCGTGTGACGATCTATCCGCTGGGCTGACACAGCGGGAAACGGGGCAAGCGCGTGGAAGCCTATCTCTATGATGCGGTGCGTACCCCGCGCGGTCGCGGGCGCGCGGGGGGTGCGCTGGCCGGGATTGCGCCGATTGATCTGGTGGCGCAGTTGCTGCACGCGCTGGCTGTGCGCGCGCCTGCCTTGCCCGCATGTGCCGACGACCTGATCCTGGGCTGCGTGACCCCGGTCGGGGATCAGGGGGCCAACCTGGCGCGCGCCGCGGTGCTGCGCGCTGGCTGGGAAAGCCGTGTGCCAGGGATGCAGTTGAACCGCTTCTGCGCGTCCGGGCTGGAGGCGGTTGTCCAGGCCGGGTATCAGGTGGCCGCCGGTGGCGCGGGGGTGCTGGTTGCCGGTGGGGTGGAATCCATGTCGCGCGTGCCGATGGGGTCGGACGGCGGGCCGCTGCTGACCGACCCCGCGATCCAGGCGCAGGTGGGCTTTGTGCCGCAGGGCATCGCCGCCGACCTGTTGGCAACGCTGGAGGGGTTCAGCCGTGAAGAACTGGACCGCTATGCGCTGGCGTCACAGCAGCGCGCAGCACGGGCCGCGGCGGCAGGCGCGTTTGCATCATTAGTGCCGGTGACGGTCGGGGAGGGGATGCCCCCTGTGAGGCGGGATGAGGCCATCCGCCCGGGGACGACGCTGGAGGCGTTGGCCGCCCTGCCCCCGGCCTTTGCCGAGATGGGCGCGGCGCGCTTTGACGCGGTGGCACTGGCGAAGTATCCACAGGCGGGCGCGATCCGTCATCTGCATACGGCAGGCAATTCATCGGCAATCGTAGATGGCGCGGCACTGGCCGTGATCGGCAGTCGCGAGGCGGAGTCGCTCTTGGGGCAAAGGCCGCGGGCGCGCTTGGTGGCGTCGGCGGTGGTGGGCAGCGAGCCGACGCTGATGCTGACCGGCCCGGCCCCGGCGACACAGGCGGCGCTAGCGCGGGCCAGGATGACCCTGGCCGACATCGACCTGATCGAGTGCAATGAGGCGTTTGCCGCGGTGGTGCTGGCCTTTATGCGGGCGGTTGGCCTGGCAGATGAGGGGCGGATCAACGTCAACGGCGGGGCGATT
>CAZYQJ010000132.1:1743-10127 GCA_964649925.1 uncultured Litorilinea sp. | reverse complement strand
GGCTGCGCCAGGTCGTGCAGGGTCGCCAGCCCCGCGGGGTTATCGCTCGGAACGATCACGACCAGCCGGTTATGGGCCAGAACCTGTGCGCTGCCGCTGACCACCCTCCCCGCGGTGATGGCAACTTCCATCTGCCGGTCATTGGCCGAGGCAAAGACGTCGGCGGGCGCGCCCTGGCCCAACTGCTGTGCTAACTGCTGGGACCCGGCGAAATTGAGCTGCACGCGCACACCGGGGTGCAGCTCTTGAAACTGATCTGCCAATTCGCCAAACGCCTCAGTCAACGAAGCAGCGGCAAAGACAGTCAGGTCTGTCTGGATGGGGATCTCCGCGCCCGGCGCGCGTCCCTGTGTCGCGCACCCGCTCAGGAGGGCCAGCACCCAGATCAACGGGATGATCCAATGCGCTTTTTGCCAAGAATTCACCTGTCCAGCATACCATCCTGCCGGTTCAAAACCAAGTTGATCCCGGCCTGTCGCGCGCAGGGCAATCGGACGCTTCCACACACAGAAACGGGTCAAACAGGGCTATACTGCAAAGGCGCATGGTCTGCTCCGGCGCGCCGACCATCGCCGCCAACGCCCTGACAACCCACGCGCGCCGACCATAAGGAGCCTGAGTATGTCCACCAAAACGCTGTCCGACTATGCCTTTGAAACCAAGGTGGCGCTGCCCTATGAGCAGGCGGTCGAGAAGGTCAGCGCCGCGCTCAAGGAAGAAGGGTTCGGCGTGCTGACCAGCATCGACGTCAAAAGCACCTTGAAGCAAAAACTGGATGTAGACTTCCGCAAGTATGCCATCCTGGGGGCGTGCAACCCGCCCCTGGCGCATCGCGCGCTCAGCCAGGAACTCGGCATCGGGCTGCTGCTGCCCTGCAACGTGATCGTCTACGAGGAGGAGGGCAGCGGGGAACCCAGCACTGTGGTGTCGATTGTGGACCCGGTCGCCATGATGGAGGTGGCGAACAGCCCGGCGCTTGCGTCCGTGGCGGAGGAGGCGCAGGCCCGGCTGCGTCGCGTGGCCGCGGCGTTGGCTGCCTGAGCGGATCGCCCCCTTAGGTCGTTTCCAGCGTGGCCGGGATGACGCGTTTGCCGTCGATATCCGTAAAACCGTACAGGTCTGCCAGCGCAGCCGTGACCCACACCTGGCCGGATTTCTCCATCAGGTGCGGGTCTACGGCCAGCCCGGCGACGGCGCGGCCCACGTACTGGGGCGATTCGGAGTTGCTCAGGTCAAAGAATTCCGCCGCGGCCATGACCGCTTCCGTGCGGACCAGGCCAGGATAGAGCGAGACCACGGCGACATTGTGCGGGCGCAGTTCATGCGCCATATCTACGGCCAACTTATCATCGGCGGCCTTGGCTGCGCCGTAGAGGACGTTGCCCATATATTTCTGCGCCGCCCAGAACGACACCACCACGATCAGCCCGCTGCGCTGCGCCACCATCAGCGGCGCGGCCAGGCGGCTGGCCGTAAAATGGGCGCGCACGCCAGCGGTAAACATCGCATCCCAACGCCAAAGCGGCTGCTGCCAGAAAGGGCGTTCCCAGGTATAGGTGTCCCCCTCGACCATGCGCTCATACCCAGCCCATACATTGTTGGCCAGGATGTCGATCCGGCCTTGCTCGCTGCGGATGCGGTCAAAGAGCGCTTCCACCTGGGCGTCGTCGCGGTGGTCGCAGACGACGGGGATGCCCTGCCCTCCCAGCGCGGTGACTTCGTCGGCGGTGCGCTGGACGGAACCGGCCAAGCCTTCGCGGCCTGTACCCTCTACTGCGGTGCGCCCCGTCACGTAAACCGTGGCCCCTGCCTCACCCAACCCCAACGCGACGCCGCGGCCCACCCCGCGGCTGGCTCCGGTCACCAACGCGATCCGGCCAGTCAGGTCAAACATGCGTGTGCCTTCCCCTCTGCGCTTGGGTCACAGGCGCGGTATGTCCCTCAGGGTAAGATCATCTCCGCCAGCGCATCCAGCACCAGGTCGGGGCTGCGCTGTTCCTCGTTGCTCAACGCCACGATCAGCACGTCCGGTTCCAGATAGTGGCGCAGCCCGGCGCTAAACCCCTCGATGCTGCCGTGATGGCTCACGACCTTGCCCTGCGGCCCTTCGGCAATAACCCACCCATACCCGTAGCCCTGCTCAGGGCCGGGGCCAGGGATGGCGGCATGGGCCGTCCACATCTGGGCGCGCAGGTCGTCGGGCAGCAGGTCGCCTGCCACCAGGGCACGATCCAGGGTGTAGAGGTCTTCGACCGTGGAATACAGCCCCCCGGCAGCAAAGGGGATCGACATGTGGACAAACTCGGCGGCGCGGCCATCGGGCCGGTAGCCCACAGCCAGCCCCTCTTCCATCGTGTCATACCCGCTGTCGTCCATGCCCAGCGGCGCGAAGATCGCCTCCTGCACATAGGATGCGTAGGGCTGCCCCGTCACCTGCTCGATCACCACCCCCAGCACGATATAGTTGGAGTTGCTGTAGCCCCATGCCGTGCCGGGCGCAAAGTCCAGGGGGTGATCCGCAAAGCGGACCAGCGTGTCCGCGGGGGTGGTGGGCTGGCTGCTTGTGGACGTAAAGTCGGCAAAGCGGGTGAAGTCCGGGATGCCCGACGTATGGCTCAACAGGTGATGCAGCGTGATCCTGGCCCATGCCGCGGGGCATTCGGGCAGATAGGCGCACACCGGCTGGCTTACATCCACCCGTCCAGCCGCCTGGAGCATGAGCAGGGCCAGCGCGGTGATGGGCTTGGTGATCGATCCCAGCCGGAAGCGCGTCTGCGGCGTGTTGGCGGTGGCGGCGTCCGTGTCTGCCAGCCCATAGCCGCGGCTGACGATCACCTCGCCCTGGCGCGCCGCCAGCACGGCCCCGCGGAAGGGCGCGCCGTCATAGAGCGCGGCCAGCCGGGCATCGATGGCTTCTAACTGGGCAGAGTCGGCGGCTGCGGTCGCGGCGGGTTCCTCGGCGCAAGGGGTGGCAACCGTGCATGCCGTCTCCGCGCCGAATGTGATTGCGGCTGGCTGCGGCGTGAAAGTCGCGGCGGGCGCGGTCGCCGCAGCGGGGGATGCTGGCGGCACATCTGCCCGGCTACATGCGGCCAGGGTAATAGCCAGCAGCGCGGTCAGGGCGTATCCCATTTGCCGGGGGGCAGCGGGCGCGCTCATGACGCCAGTTGCAGATGCACTTTAAGCGTCTGCCCCGATGCAAAGGCGTGAAAGGTGTCGGCAAACTGATCGAACTTGACCGCATGGCTCACCAACTGCGAGACATCCACCACCCCCTCGGCTAACCAGGCAATGGCCGGGAGGAAGGTATAGCAGAGCGCAAAACTGCCGATGATGTGCCAGTCATTATGAAAGATATCGTAAGGGCTGACCTGCACCGTGGCATTTTTGGGGGCGACGCCAAACTGGAGGTATTGGCCGCGCGGGCGCAGGTAGTCGAAAGCGCGCTCGATGACCGCGGGCACGCCGGTGGCATCTACCACCACATCAAACCCGGTGGGGGCCAACTCCTTCAACGCCGCGGTTTGGTCAGGGCCAGCGGTGACCGTGGCCGCTGCGCCTAACGGATCGGCCAGGGCCAGGCGGTCGGGCTGTTTGTCCACCATGACCACGCGCGACGCGCCGCTGTGCCGCAATGCCTGGAGCATCAGCAGCCCCATCGGCCCCGCACCAAAGATCAACACGGAATCCGCAGGCATGACCCGCAGCCGCTTACACGCATAGACGACACAGGCCAACGGCTCGATAAAGGCCGCTTGCGTATCGGTCAACGTGTCGGGCAGGCGGTAGCAGGCACGCGCGGGGACAGCCACATACTCGGCAAAGCCGCCCGACCGCGTGATGCCCACCCCCTGCCAGTTGCTACAGTGATTGGCCTGTTCGTTGCGACAAAAGTCACATGCACCGCAGTAGAGGTTCGGGTCTACTGCCACGCGCTCGCCAACCCGCAAGCCCGTGACGTCGCGGCCTACTTCGACCACCGTCCCGCCAAATTCATGGCCGGGAATGATGGGATAGGTAGACATGTATTCGTCGTGATAGATATGGACATCCGTGCCGCAGATACCGCAGCGCGCAACCTGCACCACCACCTCATCGGCGGCAGGCGTAGGGTCAGACACACGCTCGACGGCGATCATCTCCGGCTGGGGAAAAACGATAGCGCGCACAGTGCAACTCCTTCGCTCATTGGGTAAAAGACCGTTCTATTACTGTTCAGCATACCACCATGCGCCGCCAATGGGGTAGTGGCGTGCCGTGATGACGCGGCGCGTAATTTTAAGGTACAAAAGGCCGCCAATTGGGGGATAATAGAGGGACAGCGCCAGGGTCCAGACCATAACACCCATCCTTCACCCCGAGGAGGTTTCCCCATGCTGGCCGCGCGGCATGCGCCCCAGGTTTGGCTTGGACGCGCCGTTTCCGTGGTTGTCCTGTTGGTTTTGATGGCGGCACAAACCCTGCGTCTGCAGGCTGCACCTGTACCTCAGGCTGCATCCTTAGTACAACTCAGCGAACTGCACATTTCACCGCGCGCTGTTCAAGATGTATATGGCGAATGGATCGAACTGGCCAACTGGGGCGACGCACCCGTTGACCTGTATGCCTGGCAACTGCTCAGTTACCAGGGCGAATCCATGCACATCCGAACGTCGTTGGTGATCGAACCTGGCGGCTATGTGGTGCTGGCGCGCCAGGCCGACCTCGCGCGCAATGGCGGCGTGCAGCCAACCTATGTCTATTCAGGGCTGGATTTAGCCAACCAAGGCGATTATTTGCAGCTTCTGAACCCGGAAGGCCATCTGGTGGATATGCTGGCCTGGGGGGATGGCACAGACCTGCAGGTCACCGACGGCGCAAGCCTGGAGCGAACAGCCCCTGACGGCGAGTGGGTCACGGCCCATGCACCCTGGCCCGGCTCGGCGGGTGATCGAGGCAGCCCCGGCGCGCCCTACTCCGCGCCCCTCCCTACCCCCGCGCCTGCGCCGACAGAGACGCCTGTCCCCACCCAGACGTCTGCGCCCACGCACACCGCTACACCCGTTCCCACAGCCACACCCGCCCCGCTCCCCGCGGCATGGCCCCTGGGCGAGTCACCGTCCCCGCTGCAGATCGATGAAGTCTATTACCACACAGCGGATCAGGAGTATATTGTGCTGCGTAACACCAGCACATCACCGCTGCCGCTGGCGGGCTGGCTGGTAGGGGATGCGGACATACCAGGGAACCGTGAAGGGATGGTATCGCTGCCTGCTGACCAGGTGCTTGCCCCCGGCGCGCTCTTTGTGCTGGCGCACAGCGCAGCGGGCTTTGCCAGCGTGTGGGGCCGCGCCCCCGATGCCGAGTGGAGCGAGACAGACCCTGCCGTTCCCACGCTGCCGCGCCAGCACGCGCTGGCTTCCGGCGAGATCGCACTGAATGACGGCGGCGACCAGGTGTTGCTGCTCGACCCGCAGGGCCGCGTGGCCGATGCCCTGGCCTATGGGGATGGCGCGGGGCAGGGCCTGGGGCTGGTGGGATCGATCCGCTGTAACGCCCAATGCAGTTTGCAGCAGCCTCCCGGCGCGCCCTATCCAGCGGTCAGGGATGTGCGCCATCGTTTCCTGTTGGCCGCGCCCGACCCGTTTACCGCGGCCATGATGCCCACGCCACACCCTCAAGCGCCCGTGCCGCTCGATGGCGGCATGATGGGCCAGTGGGGAACGCTGGGCGCAACCAGCACCTTTTCGCCGGGCGGCAGCGCGCCGCCGCATTATCTGGTCGCGGCTGTGGCGGCTTTGGGGCTAGACTTCATTGCCATTGCCGATGTGGACCCCGACCCTGTGGTGCGCATCGCCGCGACCGATCCCCTGCCTGCTCACCCGATCCCGGCCTGGCGTTGGCAGACTCAGGATGGCGATAACGCCATTGTCTATACCCATGAGATCGCGGCCCTCTCCAGTTGGGCGGACCTGCTGGCTTTCTTAACCGACCGCAACGCCATTGCTCAGGTGACGCGCGCCGAAGCAGCCGCGGATGCGCGGCTGGCGGCGATCACCGCCGATGGGCTGGCCGCACCCGGCGATCTGGCCTGGCTGGCGGCAAGTTGGCAGACCGCCGGGATGCCCCTGCTGCCCGCGGGGAACACCAACCCACCTCTGCCTGGCTACTACCCGCCTGCGCCGCGCTATACCGGGCTGGCTGTGACCCATGCTGATGCTGCCGGGGTTCTCGACGCACTGCAGGCCCGCCGCGGCTGGCTGACTTCGACGCCTGGGCTGTGGCTCACCCTCCGCACCGATAGCGGCGACTGGATGGGCACAGCGATTGCGCCCGGTAACGAACTCCACCTGCACATCCAGTATGGCGACCGTGACAGCACACCCGCGGGGCTGGCGATCTGGCAAAATGGGCAGGTCGTGCGCCAACTTGACCAACCCCCTGCGGACGGTCGCTGGACGGTGACGCTGCCTGCCGTGCCGGGGACATTCGTGTTTGCGGTCGCCACGCAACTTGACGGTGATTTCGCTGTGACCGCGCCGATCCATGTACGGCCTGCCGCGGGCGGCAGCGTCTTGATCAACGAAGTGCTGCCCGCGCCTGCCGCCGATTTCGACGGGGATGGCCGCGTGGACAGCAGCGACGAGTTTATCGAACTGTTCAACCCCGGCACGGCCCCGGTTGCGCTGGCGGGCTGGCAGATCAGCGACAGCGCCGGGGATGTCAACGGTCGCCGCGTGGCGCTAGATTCCAGCCGTGCCATCGGTGCAGGCGAGCGGATGCTGCTCTTGCGCCGCGACACCGGGGTAAGCCTCAACAACGACGGCGACCGGTTGACGCTCTGGGACCCCAACGGCGCAGCAGTGGACAGCGTGGAGTGGGACGCAGCCCCTGCCGATGGCGCGTCGATCAGCCGTGTGCCTGATGGCGGCGCATGGCAGACCGGCACACCTCCGACCCCAGGTGAAGCGAACCAGCCCGCGCCTGCCCCACCTCCGATTGTGCCGCCGCCTGCCGCACCTGTGGACAAGCCAGATCGCCATGATGATCAGCATGATACGGGCAGCGACCCTGCGGAGGATC
Source organism: uncultured Litorilinea sp. (assembly GCA_964649925.1). Classification (GTDB taxonomy): domain Bacteria; phylum Chloroflexota; class Anaerolineae; order Caldilineales; family Caldilineaceae; genus QEUY01. The sequence goes on along the minus strand of CAZYQJ010000132.1, from coordinate 3,065 downwards.
CGCTCCCGCCTACACACGGCCAGGCGACCGGCCCGCCTGCCTCGTTGGCCGATGCAAAACTGCAGGGGCTGGAGCGCGAGGTGGAGTTCCGCGCCCAGGTCGTTGTGCCGCCCGGCCTGTTCAACAATGTCGTCTATGTGGCTGAAGCAGCGCGCACGCTGGACAACGTCACGCTGCCCATCGCCGGGTTGGGCATCCAGGTCTATTTGCAGAGCGGTACGTTTATGCCGCTGCAAGAGGGCGACTGGGTGTTGGTGCGCGGGGTGCTGAAAAGTTTCCGCGGCGAAATGGAGGTTCAAGTGGACGAGCCAGGCCGGGTCTGGCCCATCGGCCCTGGCACGCCGCTGCTGCCCTTGCCCGTGACAGTGGGCGAGATCGGCGAATCGCTGGAAGGGCGGCTGGTGCATTTCAGCGGCGTAGTCACCCATTGGCAGGGGGACAGCATCTATCTCGGCGACCCTGCAGACCCCAGCGTAGAGCCGGTGCGTGTCACCGTCCGCAGCAGCCTGGACTGGAAACGCCCCTACGTGCAGAAGGGCGAACGGTACGAGGTGACGGGCATCGTTTCCCAGTTCGCGCAGAAAGCCCCCTGGAACGGCGGCTATCGTGTGTTGGTGCGCTATCCAAGTGACCTGGTGCGGATCGAATAAGGAGCGGTCAAAGCCTGCTGGAGTGGCAGCATTGACTCGACATAAGTGAAGTAGGGGTTCCCCCAATTGACAGTGCTGGTAAGATAGGTTGCCAAGCGACCATCTGAAGGGGCAGTCTATCGGTACGCAGGGCGGCTCAACGCGCAGGTCTCAATGGGGTAGTTGAGGCATCTGCACGCATCAAACTTCGTGAACATAGACCACAGGGATGAGATGACTAGACCGCTTCTAGAACATACCCAATCTACTGGGGTCAAGATTAAATATCCTTATGCGCCGAGTTGGTTGAACCGGCTCAATGACTGGATCGATACAATGCCAGGGGCCGCATGGGTATACTACTGTGCTGGCTTTTTCCTGGTGGGTATCGCCGTGACACTCGTAAACTGGGCCTTAGGTGTAAGCCCGGTGGGAAGCCTGGAACGAGAGCCGTTCGTCTTTGGGATTTACCCGATTTACTTCGTGGCGCTGATGCACTATTTGGACAGATACTCCCAATTTGCCCTTGAGCGATTTCGCCCGGCACTCACCATGGACGACATGGAGTATCGTAAGATCGAGTATGCGCTGACGACAGTCCCGGCGAAGGGCGCCTGGATCGCTACGATCTTGGCAATCGTCCCTGGCGTCCTGATGACACTCAGTAACCAAGCCGCCCCGCAAATTCGCTCA